>JAQVOT010000061.1 GCA_028702415.1 Eubacteriales bacterium | reverse complement strand
TGATACCTTTGAACAGTTTGCCAAACCCCTTATGGAGAAGCTGGGATGGCCGCTGGTCATGTGCAACACCCTGGAAATATCCGAGGAAGGCATGGTAACAAAGCATATAATGAGAATAGAGAGATCAAAGCTCTCAACAGTGAGAGCGCTGCAGTCAATAGGCTACGATACGATCGCAGCCGGAGACAGCTTCAACGACCTGGAAATGATTCAGGCCAGCAAGGCGGGGTTCCTGTTCAGATCAACTGATCAGATCAAGAAGGATTATCCGCAATACCCTGCATTTGACGATTTCGATGAATTCTACGAAGCGATTATAGCAGCACTTTAATTTAAAGAGATGAGTCGTGGGAAGGTCCGCGACTCTTTTTTTGATTGAAGAGTCGATTGATGGCATCACCCTTGACATAAAGAACAAATGTTCATATAATATCAGTGCAACAAAAGAAACAATAAGTAGAAAATAAGTAGACAATAAGTAGAGAGAAAGGCAGTTGCGGAGGCAGCAAGAAGGAGTGGAGTTGCGGGAAAATAAGAATACATACATCTGCATAGATCTGAAATCCTTCTACGCCTCTGTGGAGTGCGTTGAGAGGGGCCTGGATCCCATGACAGCCAATCTGGTGGTTGCGGATCCCGAGCGGTCGGATAAGACGATATGCCTGGCGGTTTCTCCTAACATGAAAAAGCTTGGAGTTAAGAATCGCTGCCGGGTTTTTGAAATACCTAAAGGGATCGACTACGTAATGGCTCAGCCAAGAATGCAGAAGTACATAGATTACGCCGCGGACATATACGGAATATATTTGAGATGGTTCAGCAAAGAGGACATACATGTGTATTCCATCGATGAGGTTTTTATCGATGTTACCCACTATCTGGGTGTTTATGGCTGCAGCGGCAGGGAACTTGCGATAAGAGTCATGAGGCAGATTAGGGACGATATTGGAGTTAGGGCAACCTGCGGAATAGGAACCAATCTCTATCTTACCAAGATCGCATTGGATATTACGGCCAAGCATTCCCCGGACTACATCGGCATGCTCAATGAGGAAACTTACAGAAAAACACTTTGGAACCACAGACCTTTAACGGATTTCTGGAGAGTGGGTGCAGGCACCGCCCGCAGACTGGAAAAAGTCGGGATAAGAACAATGGGGGATGTGGCCCGGGCCGACGAAGAGATGCTCTATGGGATGTTCGGAGTGGATGCAGAGCTCCTGATAGATCACGCATGGGGGAGAGAACCGGTAACCATGGCAGATATCAAGGCGTACAAGCCCGGAACGAACTGCCTCACAAGCGGTCAGGTCCTTATGAGAGATTACAGCTTCACCGAAGGCAAAACCATTATCAGCGAGATGATGAATGCCATGTGTCTGGAACTGGTGGACAGGAATCTGGTATGCGATTCGGTGACGATTTCTGTGGGATATGCCAAATCGGACCTGCCCGGTTCAGGTTCAGATGCAGCGGCCGGAGCATATGGCAGATACGGTCACAGAGACGGGGGTACGGTAAGCTTTGAAGGGGGCAGCAATGAAGCCTCCGTCATGGTGCCTGAGGCTTTGAAGCTTTACGAACACACTGTGGATATTAAACGCATGGTGCGCCGCATGAACATATCCTGTAACGATGTTAAGGAGGATACCGGTACCCGGCAGATGAACATCTTTGACATGGTTAAAGAGGATTCAAAGACGCGCCCCCTGGTGGAGGTGCTGGAAAAGGACAGAAAGATTCAGGAAGCCGAGCTGGCCATCAAAGAAAAGTTTGGCAAGAATGCAATTCTGAAGGGTGTGAACATGAAACCGGAATCAACGGGAAGAGAGCGCAACAGGCAGATAGGAGGGCATAAAAGTGGCGAATAAAAAAGAGCATCCGAAGATGCCCATAGCGAAGCGTGCAAAGCAGTTCATGCCCTTTGCAGCAGTAACCGGGCTGGAAAAGGCTCTGGCTGAAAAAGAGAAGGAAGTTGAGAATGATTGTGTTATAATCAATCAGAACGTACATAACGAGAAATTCACGGAGGAATTATGATCACAGGTAAACAGAGAAGTTACTTAAAGAAGCTGGGACAGGAGCTGGACCCCATCGTATACATAGGCAAATCAGATCTTACGGAGAACGTTATCAGAGAGATGGATAATCTCCTCGAATCGCGCGAGCTGATTAAGGTTAAGCTGCAGGAGGGCAGCACCCTTGATCCTAAAGACTGTGCCAATCAGGCGGCAGAGCTTTTGCATGCCGAATTCGTTCAGGCCATCGGAAAGAAATTTGTTCTCTACAGACAGTCCCACGATAAAGAAAATAGAAAAATAGTATTGCCAAAATGATGACATTATGACGGATTTTAAGGTTTATTCAGAATTCGAGCCCATGGGGGATCAGCCCCAGGCTATCGAAACAATTGCAAATGGTATAAAGGAAGGGAAGAGAGCACAGACTCTCATGGGCGTAACCGGCAGCGGCAAGACTTTCACCATGGCTAAAATCATTGAGAAGGTCCAGAAACCTACCCTGGTTATAAGCCATAATAAAACTCTGGCGGCACAACTTCACGATGAATTCCGGGAATTCTTTCCGGATAACTCCGTGGGGTATTTTGTGTCCTATTATGACTATTATCAGCCGGAGGCATATGTGGCCTCCACGGATACCTATATCGAAAAGGATTCAGAAATAAACGATGAGATAGAGAAGCTCAGGCACTCCGCCACCGCATCTCTGAGCGAACGGAAAGATGTAATTATCGTAGCTTCTGTTTCCTGCATATACGGACTGGGAAGCCCTATTGATTATGAAAATCAGGTTATTTCACTGCGGCCGGGAATGGAGAGAGACCGGCAGGAGCTTCTGAAGAAGCTGGTTGAAATACAATACAGCAGAAACGATATGGCATTTGAAAGAGGAAATTTCAGAGTCCGGGGGGATGTAATCGATATCCATCCCGCAGGAGCGGAGAATGCGGTAAGAATCGAACTCTTTGGAGATGAAATTGAATCCATCAAAGAGATCAACCCTGTAACGGGGGAGATAATCGGACTTAGAAACCATGTGGCCATTTATCCCGCATCCCATTATGTCTCCAGCCCGGAGAAAATCGAACATGCTGTGGAAACCATCGGTGAGGAACTTGCGGAACGTGTTCAGTGGTTCAAGGACAGAGGCAAGCTGATCGAAGCGCAGCGAATCGAACAGCGAACGAGATACGACATCGAGATGCTCAGGGAAATAGGCACATGCAAAGGCATAGAGAACTATTCCCGCCATCTTGTGGGTCTTGAGCCGGGAACCAGGCCCTATACTCTCATCGACTATATTCCTGAAGATTTTCTTATTATTATCGATGAATCCCATGTTATGCTGCCGCAGCTTCGGGCCATGTATAACGGAGACAGGTCGAGAAAACAATCACTGGTGGATTTTGGTTTCAGATTGCCATCCGCACTTGATAACAGGCCTCTGAAATTTGAGGAATTCAACAGCCTTGTGAATCAGATCCTATACGTAAGTGCGACCCCGTCAGAATATGAAAAGCAAGAAAGCGGCGGGATATCAGCAGAACAGATCATACGGCCAACGGGGCTGCTGGATCCTGTGATCGAAACCCATCCGACGGAAGGACAGATAGACCATCTTATCGGTGAAATTAATAAGGTTACGGCCAAGAAAGAGCGGGTACTTATTACAACCCTCACAAAGAAGATGTCAGAGAGTCTGACAGATTACCTTAAGAATGCAGGCCTTAAAGTCAGATATCTCCATTCGGAGATCGACACTCTGGAGAGAATGGAGATAATACGCGATCTGAGAATGGGCGTGTTTGATGTTCTGGTCGGAATCAATCTGCTTCGGGAGGGCCTGGACCTTCCGGAAGTATCACTTGTCGCCATTCTTGATGCGGACAAAGAAGGCTTCCTCCGCACGGAAACTTCACTGATTCAGACCATAGGCCGGGCGGCCCGTAATGTGGACAGCAAGGTGATCATGTACTGCGATAGAATAAGCAAGGCCATGAGAGTGGCCATAGATGAGACGGAGCGGCGCCGCAGTATACAGAATCAATACAATGTTGAACACAACATAACCCCGACAAGTATCCGTAAGGGAATCAGAGAGATAATCGAAGCCACCTTGAGAGCGGAGGATTCCGAAAGCTACGATTCCTTCCTGGCAGGACGAAAACCTTCAGAACTTACGAAGAAGGAACTCCACGATTATGTGGGCAGACTTGAAAAAGAAATGAAACAGGCGGCCGCGGATCTCCAGTTTGAGCGTGCTGCAGAGCTGAGAGATCTGGTATTTGAATACAAAGCGAAAATGTGAGAAAAGCATGACAAAAGATATAGTAATTAAAGGTGCAAGAGAGAATAATCTGAAGAGTCTGGATGTAACCATTCCCAGAGATAAGATGGTGGTGCTGACCGGCTTATCCGGAAGCGGCAAGTCATCTCTGGCTTTTGATACAATTTATGCGGAGGGACAGAGAAAATACATGGAATCTCTGTCTTCATATGCCCGTCAGTTTCTGGGGCAGATGGAAAAACCCAATGTGGAGTCCATAGAAGGGCTGAGCCCTGCCATATCCATCGACCAGAAATCCACAAATCACAATCCTCGTTCGACGGTAGGAACCGTAACCGAAATATATGACTATCTGAGACTGATGTATGCCCGCATCGGCATTCCTCACTGTCCGGTATGCGGCAGAGAGATAAGCAGTCAGTCAGTTGATCAGATAGTTGAAACATTAATGCTGGAAGAAGAGGGGACCCGACTCACAATTCTGGCTCCTGTGGTGAGAGCAAGGAAGGGCCAGCATGAGAAGGTAATCGACAGAATACATAGAGAAGGCTTCACGAGAGTCAGAATAGACGGCGAAATGCTTCGTCTGGAAGAGGATGAAATAAGCCTGGAAAAAACCTTCAAACACACGATCGAAATTGTTGTGGACAGAATCAAGGTGAAGGACGGGGTTCAGAGCAGACTGGCTGAAGCCTGCGAACTGGCCATAACCCACGGTGAAGGTCTGGTGCAGGTTCTTATCAAGAAGGATTCCGGCAGCGAAGAAAGGACTTTCAGCACATCACTGGCATGTCCGGAACACGGGGTGAGCATCGATGAACTCGAGCCCAGAATGTTCTCCTTCAACAATCCCCTGGGAGCATGTCCGGAGTGTAAAGGTCTGGGATTTATCAATACCATCGATCCGGATCTGCTTATTCCCGATCAGGATATCAGCATTCTTGATAAAGCCCTCGGCAATGCTTTTGCGAGCATGGAGTATACCAGTTATTACTGGCAGGTCATAAAGGCTCTGGCTGATAAATATGATGCCGACCTCAACCTGCCCTTCAAAGAACTTCCAGAGAAATTCAGAGATGTGCTTCTGTATGGAAGCGGAGATGAAAACCTCATATATGATTACACGAACAAGCGTGGAGAAGTTCAGCACAGGAACCATTCCTTTGAGGGGATCATCCCCAATATGGAGAGACGCTTTCAGGAATCGAATTCGGAATGGATGAAGAACAAGATAGAATCCCTGATGCACACTGCTGAATGTTCCGCATGCCACGGCAGGAAACTTAGAGATGAGTTGCTGGCTGTCACTGTGGGCGGCAAGAACATTATGGAATTCTGCGATTTGTCAGTTGTGGAGGCTCTGAAATTTCTGGACAATATTGAACTCAGCGAAACTCACATGAAAATCGCTTCAGAGGTGATCAAGGAAGTGCGTGGAAGGCTTCAGTTTCTGGAGAATGTGGGACTTGACTACCTGACTTTGAGCAGAGCAGCCAGAACCCTTTCAGGAGGTGAATCCCAGAGAATCAGACTGGCAACACAGATCGGATCCGGACTGGTTGGAGTTTCATATATTCTCGATGAACCCAGCATAGGACTCCATCAGAAGGATAACGAGAAGCTCCTGAAATCACTCAGAGGGCTGACAGACCTTGGAAATACCCTGATTATTGTCGAACATGATGAAGAGACCATGTTTGAGGCGGATCATATTATCGACATCGGACCGGGAGCCGGAATACACGGTGGGGAACTGGTGTGCCAGGGAAGTGTTGAAGATATAATGGCATGCCCGGAGTCCATAACCGGACAGTTTCTAAGCGGCCGTAGGAGCATTTCCATACCGGAAACGAGAAGAGAAGGAAACGGCGAGTTCGTCACCGTTAAGGGTGCAGAGGAGAATAATCTGAAGAATATCGACGTCAGATTTCCTCTGGGAGAGTTCATTTGTGTTACAGGTGTATCCGGATCGGGAAAGAGCAGCCTCGTAAACGAGATCCTGTATAAAACCGTGGCGGAAAAAATGTACAAGGCCAAGGATAGACCGGGCAAACACGAGAGCATAGAGGGTCTTGGCAATATAGATAAGATAATCAACATCGATCAGCAGCCCATTGGCAAGACTCCAAGATCCAATCCTGCAACATATACGGGAGTCTTCAATCATATAAGAGATCTTTTCGCCCAGCTACCGGAGGCCAAGATAAGGGGCTACGGGAAAGGCAGATTCAGTTTCAATGTTAATGGAGGGCGCTGCGAAGCCTATAAAGGGGACGGTATAATCAATATAGAAATGCTGTTCCTGCCGGATGTTTATGTTCCGTGTGAGGTGTGCAAAGGCAAGAGATATAATCGGGAAACTCTGGAAGTAAAATACAAGGGCAAAAGCATATTCGACGTTCTGGACATGAATGTGAGCGAGGCGCTGGATTTTTTCAAAAATCATCCCACGATCAGCAGGCAG
>JAQVOT010000060.1 GCA_028702415.1 Eubacteriales bacterium | reverse complement strand
CTTAGACGATCCAAAGGATTATAACTGGTTACGCATTTCACGAAAAAATAGCAAACTCCGCTTCCCTTATTTTCCAAGGGTTAGCGGAGTTTTATGCTCTTCGAACTGTCAAAGACAGGATATAGGGTCATTATAGCAAAACTACATATATGTGTCCAATAAAAAAGGCTCTCTTTCGAGTGCCTCCGATTCTGTTGTTAAATGCAAAAGTAATTTCATATTTTTGATTTAAAATAGTGAATTTAACCTTTCACAAACTATTGAACGATTAAATGCGTTGTTTTATTCTTTACTATAGCGTTCCGAGACGGGAAGGAAGGTACTATGAAAGGAGCGCATTTAACTTTAGAAGATCGAACATGCAAACGCCTTAAGAGAATTTGTGTTTTTGATAAAATTTTCTAAATCAGGAATCCTTGCAGCCTATGGTTTATATAATTTTCCATTGCTCCGTCAGGTCTCAATGAAAACGCAAAACAGAAAAAACAGTACGCATTTTATGACGGTCACAAGTATGAGGATTACCTGGAGTTCAATGGGAGTCATACATCTGTTCAAACCACAGAGATGTAAAAAACTACAACAGTCTTTAATGGCCATACATTCAGACATTCATATTTGAGAATGCTCCACTGATGATTAGATTTCTGTATAGCGAGAAGACACGCGCATCCATATCCTCGGCCCTGTATGCTCTTCAGGAAAAATTGGGCAAAATAAGTTAAACAGGTTATTCACAAAAATTAGTTCGCATTACTTTGCTCTATTGATCGCGTGTTTTTTGATGTTTTCTTTTTACTTTTTCAAGAAAAATTACTATAAAAGGGCCCTGAACAGTGTTCTTAGCCCTTAGCATTGTGAATTATATAGTTCACTTTGAATTTAGTTTTGCATTGTGAAGTTACTTTTACAAGTCACCCTATTATAACTCACCCCTCAAAAAGAGATTTGGATTTTAATGCAATTCTATTTGTACTTATGTGCAAATTTCTCATATGATTTTTCCCATGAATAATAATCTTTGTCTCCCCGGTGATCGGGCAGATCATATAATGTTAAAAAGATATTTGAAAGATAATCCGTTACCTTAATTGCTCCTACCTCGTTCGTGTGCGTTGAATTGAAAAAATCCTTTGAAAAATCCAAATTTGCTGCTTTTATAACTGAGTTTTCATTCATATTAATCACTGCATATCCCCTATCTTCAACAATTTCGATTGCATAGTTCATCTGCCTGATTCTTTTCCCACTATCACAAAATGGTGTGGCAAAGAAAATTACATCACAGTCCAGATTATCGCAATAGTCGAGCAAGTCTTGTAAGTCTTTTTCATAATCTTCGTCTATTGGAGATCCATCTGTCGGATAGTCTTCCACATCGAAAGATTTTTTTGTACTGGATCCATACGGGATGTAACCCTTATATTGTCCAGCCTCGATTATAGTTGCCTCTGCATGCTCTGCCCGTCCATTATCTTCCGGAAATCCATAAACAGAAGAATTTCTACGAATTCGGGTATCATGCTCAATACTAAACTCCATAAATTTAGCAAGAATGCTAGTTCTCTCTATGGAATTAGGCATTCTATTCACAGCTGTAAGAACATGCCCTGTCTGGTAGATACCTGGATTTTTTGTTACGGTGCGCAATTCTATGGCGATAAATTTAGGAGATTGAGTGTCAAGAGCACTTGATACATAATACTTTATTGCAAAAATCGGCATACTTTGAAGGCCATAACAATAAACTGCCATACCATGTCTCTCAAAAGCCTCAGGTGGGCACCAGTATCTATATGCGGCACTTGATCCGAAAACAATACCATCTAAGGTGTTTTCCTTCTCCGCATAGTATTGCGAGATGTATTTCGAACTACGGTCCGATCTGAAAACACCCCAGTTTCCCAATATATAACAAAAAATTGCCCCAGAAATCACTAGAACTGCAATAATAAGATATATCACAATTTTTTTTACATTAATTTTTTTATTAGTATTCATGCTTATATTGTTTTTCACCTCGGATGAATATTATACACCGTCCATTAAAAAAATGTTTTGTCATAATATTAAAAAATGTTGAGAAAAATGTAATACAGATTCATAAAAAAGAAACTATCGTATGTAGTTTCTTCTGCAAATTCTATTTACTCTGTCTAAACGCAAACAGCCTCTGACCCAGATAGTTAAACACCGTGAACAGCACCATCCCCACGAACATAGCGATGTTCTCCTGGACCCTCTGATTAGCACCCTCCAGCAGATTCATCATCACGGGTCTGGCAATGCCGTAAGCCAGCAGGTAGCAAACTCCGATGGTAATGGCGAACCTTAGAATGCTGCCTCCGATATCTCCTCTGTGCCTGAATGTATACTTCTTATTTAAAATATAACTCAGAATACTAACGAACACATAGTTCGTTAGAGAGCTTGGCCAGTATCCCCACCCTGCCAGATTGTACAGAGCGAACATCATTCCGCATCCAAGCAGTGTATTTATTATGCCAACGATCACAAACCTTGAGGCTGTCCCCGCCTCTTCTCTCGCTTTGTCTTTTATCTTCATGGAGTTCTCTATAAGCCCCTCGCCGTCTTTATTTTTTAAGCGCCAGTTCCACCAGTCTGTCAATCAGTTCAGAGTAAGTCATACCGCTTTCCTGCCACAACTGCGGATACATGCTGATCTTGGTAAATCCGGGAATCGTATTCAGCTCATTGAACACGAGCTGCCCATCTTCATATCCGCCGCTTTCTCCCGGTTCGAGAAAGAAGTCAACCCTCGCCAGTCCATCACATCCCATTATTTCATAGATGCCAACTGCAGTATCACGAATCTCCTGTTCCAGCCCGGCCGGCAGATCAGTGACGACCCCAGTCCTGGATCCTATATCATCATATTTGGCTCTGTAATCATAAAATTCGTTGGCGGCGAATATTTCACCGATGCAGCTGGCTAGGGGCCTGTCAGAATCCACTTCAGTTCTTGTGTTTCCCAGTACTGCAACCTCGATTTCGCGGCCAAGGATTGCTTCTTCTACGAGCACCTTGTCATCTTCTGCAAAAGCAATCCTCAGGGCTTCTGCCAGATCTGCCTTTGCCTTGACTTTGCTTATTCCAACTGATGAACCCGAATTTGCAGGTTTCACAAATAGAGGATATGCTCCCTCAAAAAAAATATCAATTACGCCGATGGCCTCATGGATATCACATCCTCTATGGGCAATGCAGCAGGTGGCCTGCCTGCAGATTTCAGCCTGGTCCACCATTGCCTTTGCGATGGCCTTATCCATGGCTGCAGCAGAGGATGTGGTGTCAGAACCAACATAAGGCACTCCTGCAATTGTCAGAAATCCCTGCATGCTGCCGTCCTCCCCGTTCTTCCCGTGAAGAACCGGAAACACCACGTCCACATCAAGACCTGCGAAACCGGTCCCCGGCATCAGGTAAACTTCCCTGTTTGAGGAGTGCATTTGCCAGGCTCCGCTCTCTATTTCCCCGGGCGAAGCCGTGGTCTCAAGCCACTTGCCATCCCTGGTGATACCCACCTTGATGATCTCGTATTTTTCTTCGTTTATGTTCTCAAGTATTGATGCGGCAGAGGTTCTGGAGATTTCGTGCTCCGAAGAAACCCCTCCGAACAGTACCATCAGTCTGATTCTGTTAGCCATGAAGACCTCCTTAATAAATTCCTGTCTTGTATGAAATATCCTCGCTTATCTGCTGAACAGTATCCGTCGGCACATAGTATTGCTGATCGAAGAACTGCTGGTGGAGCCTGCTTACATTATCCGAAAGGTTCACCGGCGGTCCGTACCATGCGTATCCTGCTGCTCCGTTACCGGTCCAGCTGCCCACCTCGTAAGGGAATCCGGTGCTGTCGTCGGTCATTTCGAAGGATTTGTATCTGATCATCAGGCCCAGAATATCCCCGGCGCTCATGTCCGTACGAAGCTCCGGTGCGATGTTTCTTGCCACATTGAACATCTTGAAGAATCCGGCGCCTCTGACTTCCTTGAATGTCTCGCTGAACACTATCTTCATTCTTTCATTACGTCTGTAATCCCCGGTTGCAGCGTCCTTACGGATACGGGAATAAGTTACAGCCTGAACGCCGTTAAGTCTCTGCTTGCCGGGAGCCTCGATGAGAGTGTCCGACCCATCAACATTCTTTGCAGTGTTCGGAATGTACTTGTTCATTTCTTCGATTTCAGATTCCTGAACCTCAATCTCGATTCCCCCAACAGCATCAATCGTGTCAGCCACTGTCTTCCAGTTTATAACCACAACGTCTTCTATGTTCATGTCCAGATTTCTGTTGAGAGCCCTCACGGACTGCTGGGCCCCGCCGTAAAAATACGCGTGGGTGATCTTATCCAGACCCTCATCACCAACATCCAAAAGGGTATCTCTATAAACCGAGAACAGCTTAACTTCGTTTGTATCCTCGTTTATGCTCGCCACTATAATCGCATCGCTTCGCGAATTGGAGTCATCCTCGTCAGCTCTGGCATCTATGCCGAGGACAGCTATATTTGTATAGTTTTCAAGCTGGCTGCCAACAGCAGGACTTATTCCCAGATTGTTTTCATCAATGTCAATATCTTTGATGCTGGCCAGTGCACTTAATCCCATTATCAGCATTATCGCAACAGCTGCCGTTAAAGCAACCACCAGCGTTGCAATAATCACAATGGCAATTCTCAGCTTCTTCTTGCCCTTTGTCCTGCCCCGTTTGTCCAGTTTAACCATCATCCTTTCAGATGCGGCCATTGTTTTTTCGTATGCAGAGTTTCGAGCCATGCTCTTCTTCGGCATTTTTCGTTTCTTCTTCCGGGCCCGCTTCTGAGCCTTCATCTGTGCCTTCTCCGCCTGCTTCTCTGCCTTTCGCTTGTTGGCGGAACGCATCTTGTAGCTGGTCCTGTACTCCTCGTAATCCTGGGTATCAAAAGAATCGACCCTTTCCCGATTCTGATCATTTCTGACCCCGGACCTTACGCCACGCCTGTTTCTGTCCGCTTCCCGGGCTTCCAGATAGGCCGCCATTTCCCGGTCACGAAGTGCCTTCTCCTGCTGTTTCCTGCGGAATTCAGAAGCTCCATATGGTGTGTCGGTTACGGAACGGTAATTCGGGTGGGTTGTTTTTCCTCGCTCTATTTCCTCTTCCTGCTTTTGCTGTCTTAACGCCAGATATTCCTGATACTGGCGCTCTCTTTCATCCATTTACTATCCTCTGTAAATCGATCTCTCGATATTACCCAACTAAAATTTCTCCATCAGATGACTAAAACATGTCAGTCAGTCTGTGTATGCAGGCGCTGGCCTCTGTCTGACGTTCAGCCGCTTCAACTGCGCTGTCTCCGCGTATGCAGTAATATACCTTGATCTTCGGCTCCGTTCCCGATGGCCTGATGGCCACCCATGATCCATCCATGAAGAGGTATTTCAGTACATCCGCCTTGGGAAGTCCACTGTCCCCATTCATTAAATCGTCGTATCTTACTTCTGTTGCAAAACCTCCAAAAATTCTTCCTTCCATTTCTCTGAAGGCCTTCATCAGGCTCTTCATGGTCTCTTCACCTTCGGAGCCTTCGAACACGAAGGATTCCTGGCTGTCAAACCAGAAACCATATTTCATGTAAATATCATTTAGCACATTCACCAGGCTCTTACCTCTTGCCTTATGATATGCTGCCATTCTGCAGATTGTCAGGGCGGTGCCTACGCCGTCCTTATCTCTGGCGTGAGGCCCCATGAGATAGCCATAGCTTTCTTCGTAGCCCATGAAGAATTCTTTGAGTTTACCCGCCTTCTCCATCTCGTTCATCATGTCACCGATGTACTTGAATCCTGTAAGAACGTAGCTCACATCGATGCCGTGGTCTTTAGCGATTATTGGGCCCAGTGCGCTGGTTACAATTGTTGTAATCAGGTGTCTGGCACCGGCCGCCTCATTCCTATCTTCAAGAGGAACCTGATCTGTCTTTTGCCTTCCGGTTTCCAGCCTGCAAAGATAGTCAATAAGCAGCACCCCCATCTGGTTCCCTGTGATGTAAGTTGCCTTCGGTTGATTTTCCGGGGCATAGCTATTGATTACTGCAGCGCCGACTCTGTCACAGTCAGGGTCTGTTCCAATAACCAGATCCGCACCCTTTTCAAAGGCCATGTTCACCGCCATTTCAAGAGCTGCCGAATCCTCCGGATTGGGTTTTGTCAATGTGGGAAAATCCCCGTCATATTCATCCTGTCCGGTCACCAGCATTGCGTCTTTAAAACCAGCCCCTCTTAGGGCATCCATAACATAATCTCGCCCGCTTCCATGAAGAGGTGTGTAATAAACCTTCAGCTTCGACGCTTCCGCCTTCGCAATCTCCTCATCTTCACCCGGCATGCCGCAAGAGCTTATAGCCTCCAGAAATCTGTCAACCACATACTGTCCCGTTGGTACTATCAGTCCGGTGTCTATAATGGCATCATCCATATTGGCAACTTCAATTGCCAGGGGGTCTTCAATCGCCGCCATGCTGGCTGCGATCTGCGCTGTCATATCCGGAAGCATCTGGCATCCTGTATCGTCGTAAGCCTTGAAGCCATTATATTCTTTCGTATTATGGCTGGCTGTGATTACGACACCTCCATCAGCATTCAGATCTCTTATCGCGAATGAAAGAAGGGGTACAGGTGATGGCCTGTCAAAGAGGTACGCCCTTATACCGTTTGCCGCCAGAACTCTGGCGGTTTCTTCTGCAAAAGCAGCCGAGCTGTTTCTGGTATCATAGGCTACCACTACTTTGTGT
>JAQVOT010000059.1 GCA_028702415.1 Eubacteriales bacterium | reverse complement strand
CGGCAGCGGTTTGCCTATCATATCCTTCCGAACCTTCTTCCGGAACATCCTCGTTTGTCTTCGACTGAATACAAATCATATCCCTGGGTATAGTATGAGTATTCACACCTAAATGCACCATGTCCGTACCTGCCTGAATATTCCTGTAACCGATAACCGTTTCCCCGCTGTTTGCCCAGATATCGTCATATTCACCCTGGGCCAGAAGCATTCCCTGGGAATTGTCTATATCCGAATATTCCAGGTATCCCTTAACCTGAACCGGTATGTCGGTATCCGCTAGAAAAAACTCATGTTTCATTTCCAGATACCAAAGATATTTCCACTTGTAATTTGCAAATCCCCCACACATGAATGCGTATTTATTTATCTGACACTGCCAGTCCATGTAGGTGGTTTTAACATCGATCCACTGGCCCTTGTACTGAAACATTTTCCTGTAAATACATCCACAGGCCCCTTTGGCGGTATCCCCACCATCCCTCTGAACAAACACGCCTGTTATCATTTCTCCGGTTGTGGGGTCCTGCTGCTGCACTGTGGGAATTCCGAAGTATTCGTCCGGCAGTTTCTTGGTGAGTTTTATAGAGTATTCAGGTCCCACCATGGAAGCTTCAGGAATGTTTTCTCTAACCGGATCAAGTGAAAAATCGAAGATCTTCACACCGGGAAGTGTGTTCAGATCTGTGAGAAGACTGGCATCCACTGCTCCATATGCTCTGCAGTCGAAAATCATGCAAAAGCAGACAAATGTTGTAACCAATATCAATATCGCTTTTCTTTTTATTCCCCTTGCTGTCATGAAAACCCTCCTGCCTCTACATTGACGCTTTCCGCATAAATCAATATATTAAACCCCTTTATCTGTTCCTGTTCTGCTTCGGATGATATCTCAACCCGGGAAAACAGTTCTGATGTTTCGCTCCCGGGTGCAAGCTCTGATCTGTAGTAAAAGTACCCGTCATCCTTAAGCTCCCAGTCTTCTTCATTGTAATTTAAGCGAGCATAGCCTTCGGCATCACTATCCGAAAATAGTGAAAGCACTCTGATGTAGCAGCTGTTATTTCCGATATTGGATATGGTCACAGCTTTTCTGATAATATCTCCGGGATTCAGCTGGGAAACTTCCTCATAATCCTCAATTATTGCGGTTTCGTTATTTCCTACAGTGAAGGTATTGTTTACCTCCTTCTCCGCAACCAGATATGCCGTTGCTATCATTACTGCCAGGAAGCAGGTAAGGTTAAGCAGCAGAATCACCAGCACCGTCTGTATCTTCTTCTGTAACATCATCCAAATCCCCCTTCCCCAGCAATGAATAAATTAGCATGACGGAAACAAATGTGGCAATCAGAATAGCCATTAATTTTGGTTGAGACAAAATGCTTGTGACGTATCCGATTCCGGGAATCCACATGATTACTCTGCCTCTGAAGCTGTCATGGGACACCGGGGCGGGATCAGGATCCCTGTTGGCATCACCCTTTGTGATAAAAAAATCACCCCTTACCTCTTTCACTCTGTGAACCACCATATCTCCATTATTTTCAAAAGCAATGATATCCCTTGGCACAACCTTTTTCCTTCTATATTCAGTGTCAATAAAGACCATGCTTCCGGTGTGAATTGCAGGCTCCATGGATCCGCTTACCACTGCAGCAGGGCGTATATGCAAAATCAGCATTACTGCCGCTGAAATAAGGACGATTATCCCTAATATGCATACCATAAGCCCTGCAGCTTTTATTGTTTTTTTCAGGATATCAATCATCTTTCTTATTCCTCCGCGTTTCTCTCAGCAGAATAATCATGATAACAAGAAGCGAAGTCCCCGCTATTGCAGCCATGAGAGCAAGGGGCAGCGTTTGTTCTCCGGTCCCCACGGAGTCATCTGCCGGGGATCCTGATACCGCATCCTTATCTCCTGGATTTTGTTCTACCTCTTCCCGGTCTTGTTCTGCCTCTTCCTGTTCTTTCACCGCTATAATCCAGGTGACATTATCCCTCAACATGGCATATCTGTTATCTGCCGACTCCGGCATGCCGATCTGAAACTCCAGTCCCCCGGCCTGACCGTTTTCAATGTCCGCAATTCTGATGAATGAATTGAGTTCTTCCGAGGATAGATTCCCCTCGTATACCGATTCTCCGCCGCAGGAAATTTTTAGCTTCATCTCTTCAAGGAGATCTGTCTTATGATTGTCTGTTCTGAAATATACAATCATTTTCCCTCCGGAATTGTTTCTCATGTTCAGCATTTCACTGCAGGTTTCTCCCGGCTGGAAATTATCAAATCCGCAAAAGAGATCACTCGTAGAACACTCAAATGTCCCCGGCTTCACGTAATTGAAATCAGGACGAATTATTCTTTTAGCCTCTAGTGCTCTCTGATTTCTAATGGCCGATGAATTTGCCTCCTGGATTATTATTGTCCCCCAGGGAGATATACTGTTAAAATCCGGCGCAAAATTCCTGGCTTGAATCGCATCAACTCTGGCCGTAAGCCGGTAGTCGAGATCTCCGCTTCCCAAGCTTTCCGGAATCCTGATCCTATCAAACAAATCTCTGCTCTCGCCCTTGGCCAAGGGCAGCTTGCAGTAATAGTAGTTCCCTCTTTTCACCCAGTCATCACCCATGCCAAAAACCTCTTCAGGATCCGAGTCAAAGCTTACCCTGATAAAACTGTCTGAGTAAAGATTGGTTATTGTGGGTGTATAACTGACAATTCGACCGGGCTCTGTAAATCCGCCGCCCTCCGCCTCAATTCTCACATCAACGCCTGATGTTTCCAGGGCATTATTAAATACCTGACTGCCAGCAAATTCTTTAACACCAAAGGATACCCACGCAATTGCTAAGACTAAAATCAGAAGTGAAACTGTTACTAATGGAACTAATCTTTTCATAAGATACCCCTCGCTATTTCATCAGTTTGCCTGTGGCGCTAATAAAATTACTGAACTGATGTTACCTGTCCTGAAAGTATCTCCCATACATCAGCCGGAGCGATGCTTCCATCCTGGGTAACATCACTTGTCTGAATAGCATAGGCGTGTACAGGAAGTGTCAGTGCGGAATCGATCTGTCCCTCGATAAGATTTCTGAATTTAATCTTGCCATCTGTGAAAACAACTTCCGTTGTACCTCCAGGCGCCAGGGCAACACACTGACCATCTGCCGCATATGCGTAGATATATGTATTTTTATCCGTTCCCTCTGACTGACTAACCAGGGTCCAGTTATCATTTACTGTGTAATCAAACAGCTCTTGAAGTGCAGCTGCATTGGCTGTTCCATCCGAGGCTGCTGTTCTGACATTTGCCTTCGGAATTGAGAATTCAACAAAAATAAAGGCTTCGTTGCTTCCGGTATTTTTTACCACAGGATCCTTATCCAGCTCCTGATTCGGAGTGATATTGTCCTTATTGCCGGCATCATATGCGGGCTCCTGGAGTTCAATATCCACATTTCCAACGGTCCATGTATTCGTCTTGATATCAGTGGCTGTAAAATATGCGGATGCTCCGCCTACAAGCATTACAGCAACAGCTGCTACAGCAACAATAATTTTCTTCAGATTTCTTTTTTTCTCTAACATTTCAATTCTCCTTTTTGTTATTCTCCTTTTTTTACTATTATTGGTATTATTTCCCAGTTAACTGTAAACGGATTATATGTCACGTGTTTCCAAAAGTCAACTCTTTTGGTAAAATTTTCTAAATATTTGTTAATCTAAACATTATGGTTTTGCTTTACCGGTAACACTGAAAACAGTTGTGAAATAAATATTTATTACTTATAATTTCAGTATAGAAATAAAAATATAACAGGACGAAGAAAGACAGAAATAAATGGCTGAAACCATTACAACAAAAAAAGAACGGGATTACATGTTTGACACATTCAGAGGTGTTCTGATGCTGTCAATTCCAATTTCCCACTTTACCAAAGCATCAGCCAACTGGTATGCCGCTCTCTGGTACGGCAGCGGATTCGCACAAAACTCCCTGTCAGGGTTTATTTACATTACAATAAATGTTTTTGTAATGCAGGCATTCATGTTTCTGTCGGGATATTTTTCGAAAAACCCTGCACGTGCAAGGGAAACAGCATTCAGAGGAGTTCTGTGGCCTTACCTTGTATTCACTACAATCGCCATGATAGCCTCCTGGGGATTCGGTGCTCCTATAGGACGCTACTTCTCCTATCTGACCCCATCCTTTGCTCTCTGGTTTCTGCTTGCACTTTTCCTGTACAGATTCTTTCTGGTTGAAATAGTAAAATTCAGATGGGCTCTGCCAATGAGCATAGTAATGATGCTTGCGGCGGGATTTCTGCCTTTCGGACAGTTTATGGCCTTAGGCAGAGTGTTTTCATACTTGCCGTTTTTCCTGATAGGATACTACTGTTCCGGAGAAACTCTGGACAAAGTAAGATCCCTCAAGAAAAAACCCTACATTGTCATAATGCTGGGAGCTGCGCTTGTTTTCATGTCTTACTGGCTTATGAAGAACGGGCCAAAGCTTGGCTGGTTCCTTCTCAAGACAGACTGCTCGAATTTCGGCATGACATGGTATATCGATTCATTCTACAGGATTATTGTCTTTGCACTGGCCTGCGGCTGGATAGTATTCATGGTTAACTTTCTTCCTTCAAAAAAGAATTTCCTCTCCTACGTCGGGACAAACACTATGCCGATCTATCTGTTCCACCTGGGACTGCGACATGTAATTGTCCAGAAGGGAGTGTACATTGGCTGCATAGCAACTCTCTTTGTTGCATGGTTTTCCGGAATATCTCTGCTGCACAGGAAGCATGGAAACTGGCCGGTGTCCATTATTCTCACGGTTCTTTCCATAGCCGGGGTTGTGGCTGTCTGCATGTCGGGCATTCTCACACCACTCTACGGGGGATGTCCGCAAAATCTGATACTGTTTTATATCCTGGTCTTCGGCAGTGCTCTTCTGGCGGGAGTATCATTCTCCGCGCCTTTCTGGGTTAAGCTATATGAAATACTTACTGAAGGATTCCGTAGAGAACCCTCCCTAGTCCGGATTCTTGAGGGCAAAAAAAAATAAATGCCGGAAGCTTAAGCTCCCGGCACTACTTCCAGCCAGTATCCGTCCGGATCCTTAATAAAATATATGCCCATGGCTTCATTCTCAAAGCAGATGCATCCCATCTCCTTATGAAGCTTATGCGCCGCGTCAAAATCAGGGGCCCTGAAAGCAAGATGGAATTCTTCATCTCCAAGATTATAGGCACCTTCTTTATCCCTAAGCCATGTGAGCTCGAGTTCAAATTCCGAAAGCTCATTTCCAATATATACAATAATATAGGATCCGTCTTCCGCTTCATTCCTTCTTACTTCTTTAAGACCAAGTGCTTTTTCGTAAAATTCGAGGCTTGCGGCCAAGTCTGCCACGTTATAGTTTTCGTGTATCATCTTCAGTTTCATCTTTTTTCCCCTTATGTTTTACCTATTGGTTCAATCAATATCTTATCCGCATTTTATCATAATTTCTCCGGCTTAATACTGACATTTTTCACTCTTTAATGCTGTATTTTTCAGAATATCTGCTCCAAGGGGTGTATAATCAGCATATATTCACAGTAGAGGTAAAGGAAACAGTTCAATGAATAAGTTCGAAAAACAGTCTGCAAGGCAAAATAATCTCCCTCCTGAAATCTGGGAGAAGCTCATATCAAGAAAATCAAATCTGTACAGCAGGGATGACGATATCCGGAATCCCTTTATGCGAGATTACACCAGAATTCTACACAGTCTGGCATACAGGCGCCTCAAGCACAAAACACAGGTGTTCTTCAATGCCGGAGGAAATGACCACATATGCACCCGCATAGAGCACGTGGCACATGTGGAATCCGTCGCCAATTCAATAGCGAGAAATCTGGGACTAAACGAAGATCTCACTCAGGCCATCGCCATGGGCCATGACCTCGGTCACGCCCCCTTCGGCCATGAAGGTGAAGAGATTTTGCGAGAGCTCACCATGGAGCATCTCGGAATGAATTTCTGGCATGAACAGAACGGCCTTTACTTTGTTGACAAGGTTGAACTTCTTTCGGATAACGAAAACCAAAAGCAGAACCTGAACCTGACATATGCGGTCCGGGACGGTATAATCTCCCACTGCGGAGAGAAGGATCAGTCGGTTATCAGACCAAGAAAGGAACTTTTTGACCTGAAAGATTTCAGCTCCCCGGGAGAGTTTGAAGCCTGCACCTGGGAGGGCTGTGTTGTGAAGATAAGCGATACTATTGCCTATCTGGGACGGGACATTGAAGATGCGATAACGCTGGAATATCTTTCTGAAGAGCAGATCGACATGCTTTCTCATATGGCAAGAATCCGGGATGAAAAAGCTATAAACACAACTGTCATCATGCACAACATGATAATTGACCTTTGCGAAAACAGTTCCCCGGAAGAGGGACTTAAGATGTCAGATGAAATGGCAGAACAGATGCGAACTATTAAAGACTTTAACAGAAAGTACATCTACGGGAATTCAAGACTTGTTCCATTCAGGAAATATGCCAAGCTCATTCTGAATGAGCTTTACGGCGCCCTTAAAGCTCACTGTGAAAACAGGCTCCATGGAAACACAGCGAAATCCAGATACAAATTCATGAACGAATTTGACGACTGGGTAATGCTATATACCGAAGGCAGTTCCTACCCAAACGAAAAAATCTACGGAGATATGACCTCTGAGAAGAAATACATCCGCGCCTGCATCGATTATATTTCAGGAATGACGGATGCCTACGCCGAAAGATGATTCAGAGAACTGCTGGAGTGCTGAAGGTTTTTATGGTTTAATCCTCGCGTTTTCTCAACTTCTGTCCCGGCTTCATGGGCTTGGCCTCGGGATAATCATCC
>JAQVOT010000058.1 GCA_028702415.1 Eubacteriales bacterium | reverse complement strand
CTAAGCTCAGGAGCCACATCCACAATGCGAATAAGTCCTCCGCATCCTTCCTGAAGTTTCCTGAATGCTTCAAAGTCGGGATCCTTCAAATATGAACCGTTCTGGGCGCCCTTTTTCTTTTCTGAAAAAAAAGGTCCCTCCATGTTGATGCCCATGAGTCTGGCGTGACCTTCAGGCATGTCATCATGAAATTTCTTTCCGGCCTTGAATGCTTTATCAAGCACCTCATATGGCAGAGTCATCCCTGCAGGTGCGAAGGAAGTCACTCCGGACCTGCCGTAGTACCTGGCCATCTTAAGGATGCCTTCGTAATCTCCGTCCGAAAAATCCGCTCCCATGCTCCCATGAGTATGGACATCAACCAGACCGGGTATTACTTTTTTTCCTTTAAGATCCACTCCATCTGAAGAGTTGCCGGTCTCTCCCACAAAGGAGAATTTCCCGTCCACTACGCTGAAATCACAGATTCTGAATTCTCCATCTGTAAACACATTTGCGTTTTTGAATATCATCTCTATCTCCTTTTACTTTGTTTTCGGCAGGCTGGCAGCCGCAACTGCCTGTCAAACACGGCGGGTTTTCTCGTCCGGAAGCATTACAGTCAGCTGTTTTGCGAAATCAGGGTATTCCTCTTTCAGAACTCTGTTACATTCATTAACAATTATTTCTCCCCCCAGGCCTGAAGCCACACGCCCGAGTATCTGAATATATTTCAAATCGTAAAACAGGCCGTAAAGAACAAGAGTGTGTGCCAGATATATACCGATTGATTCAAATATCTTCCTTGCTCCGGCAGCTTCCGGGCCTTCGCTTGAACTCCCTTCAAGAATTTCCTGTACAAGCTTCAGTTTTTCTGCAGGCGCCAGATTCTCATCAAGGCTTATTCCTGCTTCAGGAGCCAGCTTGATTACGCAGTCCTGCGAGAAATATGTTGCCCCAACTCCTCTGTCCCCTGACCATGGATCTGCCATGGACTTCTCATTGAGATCTACCGGTGCAAAGGCCAGTTCATTAAACCATCCCAACACGTTTCTATCTTCATTAACGTAACCACCTGCCTCACTTGTTCCCATTGCGATTCCCATCACAGGGGCAACTCCCATGCTCATGGCTCCGGCAAGTGCTGTAACATCACCATCGTTTGCAACCACGATAGGCACATCTCCTATTTCTGCAGCCGCTCTGTCATAAACGGTTTTCACCTGGTCCCAGTTCCCTCTGTCGATTTTCAGAAAGATTGAGGAAACCATTGGAGCATTTCCGATAAGTACTCCTGCTGTAGAGACGCCAATGCCGTCAACTCTTGGCATCTTTGATGCTGCCGTTCTGAAGGAATCCAGAATTCCTTCGTACTGATATGAAATGTCTTCGGACAGTTTAGGATGCCAGACAACCTCTTCCGAGTAGACTGTTTCACCGTCAATTACCGCTGAAACCTTACGGTCTGATCCTCCCGCATCGAATCCGATTCTGCAACCCTCCAGGTGACCCCCAACGGATTTATCCGCATCGTTTTTCTCAGGAAGCTCTGAGGGTTCACATATTTCAAATACAAAAGGCCTTTCGTAGGTGTTCATCATGAAATTCACATCGAAGTCTCTGACTCCCCCCAGAACATAATCCTTTTTTACCTTTAGCACTTCCTCGTCTGCGCCGCACACGGTAACCTTCCAGCCACCTACACTCCACAGGCAGAATTTGATATATCTTTCCAGGTATCTAAGATTTGCCGCTTCAAATGATTTGTCTCTAAGTTTTGTTTCGAACACTGTAACTTTGCCATCTTCCCTTTCGATGGCGATACCTACAGGTCTTTCCGCTTCTTTTTCATACTCTATCATCCACACTCCCATAGGAATGAATTCCCTGTCAAGGGGTGGAACATTTTTCATGTTGATATCAATTCCTAAATAATTCATATTACCTCCTTATCCTGATGTCTTTCTCATTGGGATATCTTTCTCACTATGCTGTTCATCTCGTCCCATTTTTCTTCCATGTCACGTACAAGTGCCAATTTAGCCCGAGCTCGAACAAGATTATGATTATCATATTTAGTTGCAAAATATCTGTCTCCATCAAGATAATCCGTCAGGAATCTAACTGCCAGTTCCAGAGTGATAATCTTAGCTCCAAGGGGAAGCAATTCCTTTTCAGATTTTGTCAGGTCTTTGCAGGCTGCCACAAAACCCCGGGTAAATACTTCGAACAGATGCATGTCACACTTGATTTTAGAAAGGTCCTTCTCATCTTCCGAACTTGTCGATGCTCCGAATCTAACGCAATCACCATAGTCATAAAGTGACAGACCCGGCATTACCGTATCAAGGTCGATGATATATAGGAGCTTTCTTGTATCCGCATCAAGAAGTACGTTATTTAGCTTAGTGTCATTATGTGTAACTCTTGTGGGCAGCTCACACTTCTCACGCATTTCCTGAAGAATTCCGGCCTCTGATTCCCTCTCCAATGCAAAAGCAATCTCATCTTTAGCTTCTTCGACTCTTCCGGCTCTGTCCGGGTCAGCCTTTGCATTATCCAGTGCCTCATGAAAAATTCTGTATCTGTCTCTCGTGTTGTGAAAATTCGGAATTGTATCGTGGAGGGTTTCTGCCGGATAATCTGACAAATCCGAAATAAAGGTCCCGAAAGCTACTGCACACTCATAAAAATCCTCGTCTGATTCAGGCTCCTCAATACTTATTGAGTTTTCCACAAAAGTTGATACTCTGTAGTATCCATCTGATTTCACAAATGTGCTGCCATCCTTTGTATTAACCGGGGCTATCACATGGGCTGCAGTTCCCTCTTCCTTTGCCTTTTTTTCCAAGTAATCAGTAACTCCTGAAATGTTCTCCATTAGTGCCGGAACATCCTTGAAGGCTTCCTCGTTGACTCTCTGGAGGACATATCGCTTGCCGCTTTTCGTAGTAACAAGGAAAGTTTTATTGATCAGTCCGTTTCCGAAACTTTCACAGCTGACAGGCTCGCTGTCAAGGTTGAATTCTGCCAGTATCTCTTGGTATTTCATGTCTCTTCCTTTCAATATCAGCTGCGGCAGAGGTCTCCGCCACTTTTTTATGCTATTCTACTGTAACTGATTTTGCCAGATTCTTCGGCTTGTCAATATTGCATCCTCTTTCAAGTGCTACATAGTAAGCGAATATCTGAAGGGGTATTACCGCCAGAACCGGTGCAACTTCGTCTGCACATTGCGGGATATATATTACATCATCGGATGTCTTCTCTATTTCGGTTTTACCCTCCTTGGCAACTCCGATAATGTGGGCACCTCTGGCCTGGACCTCCACGATATTTGAAACCATCTTATTGTAGAGTCTGTCCTGAGTTGCCAGAGCGAACACCAGGGAATCCTTGTCCATCAGAGCAATTGTTCCGTGTTTCAGTTCTCCCGCCGCAATTGCGAATGAAGGAATGTATGAGATTTCCTTGAGCTTAAGTGAACCTTCATACGAAACTCCGCAGTCTAGACCTCTTCCAATAAAGAACACGTGATCATTAAAGTGATATCTTTCCGCAAGTTTCCTGTACTTATCTTCATTTATAAGAATTTTATTCACTCTTCCCGGCAGCTCCTTCAGCTCATTAAGCATGTAGTCATAGTATTCCTTGTCGATTGTACCATTTGTCGATCCCATATAGAGGCCAATCAGATACATGCAGATAAGCTGAGTTGTATATGCCTTTGTGGACGCAACGGCAACTTCGGGTCCCGCCAGTGTATAGAACACATCGTGTGATTCCCGTGCGATTGAGCTGCCTACCGCATTTACTACTGATAGAATTCTTGCTCCCCTGTCCTTGGCATCACGAAGCGCGGCCAATGTGTCCAGAGTTTCTCCTGACTGGGAGATAGCAATAAACAGGGTCTTGTCATCAATAAATGTGTCTCTGTATCTGAATTCAGATGCCACATCTATTTCAACAGGAATCTTTGTCATCTTCTCGATAACCATTTTACCAACAAGACCTGTATGATATGCGGTTCCGCATGCAATGATATAAATCCTGTTAATGTTATTGATGTCTTCCTTCGTCATGGAAATATCATCAAGTTTAATTGAATCGTCAGGGTTCAGCCTGTTTAGAAGTGTCTTCTGTATAACATCCGGCTGCTCATGAATTTCTTTAAGCATGAAGTGATCATAATCCGCCTTATCAGCTGAATCTGCCTTCCATTCAACCGCATGTATATCACGCTTAACCTCATTGCCGTTTTCATCGTATATTACAACAATATCCTTTGTCAGAACTACAGTCTCATTGTTCTCAATAAAGTAAACGTCACGGGTGTACTTCAGAAGTGCCGGTACATCACTGGCAATCATATTGAATCCTTTTCCTGTACCAACAACCAGAGGGGCATCCTTACGAACTGCCACAATCTTGTCGGGCTCCTGTGCTGACATTGCGGCTACAGCATAGGCGCCACGCATCTCTGCAACGGCCTTGTTTACCGCTTCCAGCAGATTTCCGTCATAGTAAAGGCCAATCAGATGGGCGATCACCTCCGAATCGGTTTCCGATTGGAATACGATTCCGTATTCTTCAGCCAGCCACTCCCGGAGTTCGTGATAATTTTCAATAATGCCATTGTGAACAATGGCGATTGAATTGTCCATGTTGGCATGGGGGTGAGCATTCAGTTCTGTTGGTTTGCCGTGGGTTGCCCACCTGGTGTGTCCAATTGCAATGGGAGCATCAAAAGAAGGGTCTGAAATCCTAGCTTCCAGATTCTTAAGCTCACCTACAGCCTTTACAATACGAATCACTCCGTTTATCGGCAATGCAATCCCGGCTGAGTCATATCCTCTATACTCAAGACGTCTCAAGCCGTCTATTACTTTTTCCTTGGCATTACCACTGCCAATATATCCTACTATTCCACACATTCCAATCGTCTCCCTTTAGCTGAATCTCTTCGTAATGAGTCTGGCCAGTTTCTGAGCCATCGCGGTAATATCTTCAATGTTCTGACCCTCTATCATTACTCTTACCAGAGGCTCTGTGCTTGACGGTCTGATTAAGACTCTCCCGTCCTCCCCAAGTTTTTCTTCAATCTCAGCTATCAGGGCCATGATTTCCGGATCCTTATAGAACTTGCCTTTATTTTCGATTTTTACCTTTGCATTTTTTAGTACCTGCGGGAATAATTCTATTTCCTTACTAACTTCGCTGGCCTTCTTTCCCGATAGAATTACTGCCTGCAAGGCCTGCAGTGCCGACAGAATTCCATCACCTGTAGTTGCGTGATTCAGGAAGATTATATGGCCGGATTGCTCTCCCCCAAGATATGCCTCCTCTTCAAGCATCTTGTCCAGAACATATCTGTCACCTACCTTTGTAATTTCAATATTGAATCCGTTTTTCTTCATGTACTTATGAAACCCTGCATTGCTCATTACGGTGGAAATTATAACGTTTCCCGGAAGCTCTTCTCTTTTTTTCATCATCTGAGCGCAAATGCACATCAGCTTGTCACCATCAATTAACTTACCCTCTTCGTCCGCAGCGATAAGTCTATCGGCATCTCCGTCAAAGGCAAATCCCATGAATGCACCCTTTTCAACCACTGTCTGCTGAAGGAGCTGTGGATGTGTTGATCCGCAACCGTCATTTATATTGGTTCCGTCAGGCTTGTTGCCTATTACGGTCACATCAGCACCAAGTCCTCTGAAAACCTTTTCTGCAACTTCAAATGCTGCCCCATTGGCGCAGTCAATAACCAGTTTCATTCCTTTGATATCCCCATCAAATGTCGATTTCAGGTATTCGGCATATTCATTCTCTGCCTCGTCGTCAGCATCAAGGCATTTGCCTATTTTATCACCGGAGATGTGACTGTTAACAGTTATGTCTCTGAGAAGTATTGTCTCCACCTCGTCTTCAAATGAATCATCCATCTTAAAACCTTCTCCGTTATAGAATTTGATTCCATTAAATTCAAATGAATTATGGGATGCTGATACTACAATGCCTGCATCGGCTCCGTATGCCCTGACCAGATATGCTATTGCCGGTGTGGGCAGAATTCCAACCTTGATAACATTGGCTCCCGTTGCCATTAGTCCGGCGCTTAGGGCGTCCTCAAGCATGTCTCCTGAAAGTCTTGTATCCTTTCCAATTAGAAAGACAGGTTTGCTTTTGTTTTTGCCCAGAACATATCCTGTTGCCTTGCCCAGATTGAATGCTAGTTCAGGTGTCAGTTCCAGATTGGCTATTCCTCTGACATCCCCGTTTCCAAATAAACTGCCCATTAATTTCCTCCTTATTTTACCGTGAACCTTGCCATCTCCCTGGAGATAGCTTCCACGGAAACCTCTGTTACTCCATCAGGCATTTGAATCTGAATTTTCCCTTCGTTTTTTCCGTACTCACAGTTCGTTACATCCACATAAGCCTGAATTCCCTTTCTCTTTGCTTTGTTGATCTGTGATCTCTTACCCTCGATCGTAATCGTTACCATATTGGGTCCGTTAAGAGTAGGCGTAAGGTTCTGTGACTCCAGGAAGTCCGTGCCCCTCATTTCAACTTTGATTCCTCCTACCCTTTCTGTTGTTGACGGATCGATATTGCCCATTACATACATCCATAATCCAACTGCAATCAAAAGAGAAATGAGCAAAAGTCCTTTTTTGTTTCTAGGCATCCTTCTCCTCCTCTTTTGCGTCCTTATTTCTGAATATATCCCTTATCTTCTGAACTGCTGAGTTGCCTCCGCCTGCAATATGGCTGTTTAGATATATATCCAGCAGTTTCTTTTCTACCGTTTTTTTGTCAAGAAAACGTTCCAGTTTGCCATCTTCCGCCATACTGATTATTCCTGTTTCCTCGGATACAATGAGAACCAGTGCATCTGAATTCTCTGTGATTCCCAAGCCGGCACGATGTCTTGTTCCCAGATCTTTGCTGATATTCTGATTCTTCGAGAGGGGCAGCACGCAACCTGCTGCATAAATGTTCATTCCACTAATTATTATCGCTCCATCGTGAAGCGGAGATCCTTCAAAGAAAAGGTTTCCCAGAAGCTGTTCTGTAATTCTGGCATTGAGGACTGTTCCCGTT
>JAQVOT010000057.1 GCA_028702415.1 Eubacteriales bacterium | reverse complement strand
CAGCAGTCTCTGCCCTTCCTCCATGGTGATTTCCTGACAGGATATATTGCCAGCATCAAACAGCTTCACTGAATCCAGAAAAGTGCATGGGAGATTCCCCATGTGCTTTCTTAAAAAATCGGGGGCCAGTGCTGCACCTGCCCGACCCTTGTTTCTCTTTACTCCCTGCTCACTGCAAAATCCGATAATACAAAATCCCTGAAGTCCTGTAAATGGTTCATTTTCTTTGTTAAGATCCAATTCCTGCACCCACTGGTGCCATCTGAATGAATCGTAGTCTGTTTCACTATCAATTCTGCCCTGCCATTGAGACATGGCACTATCATAATTTGTTAGCATAATACTTATCTCCTATCATTTCAACATTATAAAATATACTTCCAAAGAAGTGTAGTCGTCAAGTGTTCAGATGTGTTATTCTACAGTCATCATATAAATTAATCTATTGATATGTGGAGGTTAGGGAAATGTATGACTACGAAAAAGTTGACTGTATCAACTGTGGAGACTGCAGCAGAAGGTGCAAGATGGGGCTTGACCCCGAAAAGCTTTTGGACTTATATAATCTGTTTCTGGATGGTAAGGAAGAATATGTGCGAAAGGAAATTGCCAAGCTTCCCGAGGAGCAGCGTCCGGACAGATGCTTTGGCTGCGGTTCCTGTCAGTTCTTCTGCCCTAAACAGGTAGAAATCTGGAAGACCCTGGGGCGTTTCGCTAAACTTCTGAAGGAATAAGGCAAGGTTTCAATACAATAAAAAAGGAAATGTGATTTCTCACACTTCCTTAAAACTCAAGGTTTGTTTAGCCAAAGTATCTCTTGAGCAGTCCTTCAAATGCCTTGCCGTGTCTGGCTTCGTCTCTGGCCATTTCGTGAACTGTGTCATGGATAGCGTCCAGGTTCTGTTCCTTGGCCTTCTTGGCCAGTTCGAACTTGCCTAATGTTGCGCCGTTTTCTGCGTCAACTCTCATTTCCAGATTCTTCTTAGTCGAGTCTGTTATCACTTCCCCGAGAAGTTCTGCGAATTTTGCTGCGTGTTCTGCTTCTTCGTATGCGGCCTTTTCCCAGTACAGTCCGATTTCCGGATAGCCTTCTCTGTGAGCTACTCTTGCCATTGCCAGATACATACCAACCTCTGTGCATTCACCGTTAAAGTTGTCTCTCAGGCCCTGAATGATTTCCGGATCTACTCCCTTGGCAACGCCTACCACGTGCTCGGCAGCCCATTCTCTTTCGCCTTCTTCTACCATATTAAACTTTTCTGCAGGAACTCCGCACTGTGGGCACTTATCCGGTGCTTTATCGCCTTCGTGAGTGTAGCCGCATACTGAACATGTCCATTTCATAATTTCATCCTCCTCGCTTGTTTCATCAATATTATAATTCTCTTGTCTATACTTTATTTTCAGACTTTATTTTATGTATATACTGTACCATTTTAGTCCACTTAAGTCAACCCCTTTTCCCCTTTTTTTATAAAATCAAATCCGGGGCTGTAACTTCTTCCCTACGCTGTTATTTTTTCAAAATCTGAGGCAGGGTGTTTGCAGATCGGGCATATGAAATCTTCCGGCAGTTCTTCCCCTTCGTACACATATCCGCAGATTGTACATACCCACTTAGTAGTCCCTCCGGCCTTTGCAGGTTCTGGTGCAGGTTTAATATTTTTCCGATAGTATTCATAGGTTGCTGACGGCAGCTCTGATAGCACCTTGGCATCCTGAATTTCACCAATGAACATGGTGTGTGATCCAATATCTATTGTTTTTTCTACCTTTACCGAAAAGTAAGCGTTAGTTCCTTCCGTAATATAATTGATGCCGTTTGCAGCCTTTGCGTAACCATTGAATCCCAGGAACTTGTCAACATCTTTTCCTGACTGGAATCCGAATCTCTTGAAAAGATCAAAACTTGCATTTTCACTTAGAACCGATACGTTGAATTCACCGGATTCCCTGATCATTTCATTAGTGTAGTTCGCCTTGTCAACACATATACTCATCTGATTGGGATTCGATGCGGCCTGAATTGCAGTATTTATTATGCAGCCGTTGTCCTTGCTTCCCAACCTGGTGGTAAGTACAAACATACCATAGCTTATTTTATACATCGCTTTTCTATCCATATAATTCCTCCTCTTATTAAAAACAATATATTAATTGCCCACAAGTGACAATATTCTTTGTTGTATTTGGCATCCGAGCCCTTTCACACAGCAGGAGTACCTGTAATCCACGTCCGGATCAAACTGGGCAAAGGTGTATTCAGCAACCCTAGAGTTTTCTTCTTTTATCTCCCCCCTGTTTTTCCGGTCGATCTTGATTTCCGCTCCCCCCTCAGGATCGATTATGATCCGGAAACTGTCCAGTGGCATCCCAAGACCACGACCATCGCACTTTATGAAGCTTTCCTTCAGAGTCCAGTATCTGAAAAATCGATCTGCCTTTGCACTGTCATCAGGCTGTTCCATAATATCTGCATACTCCTCTTCCGTGAAGAACCGCCTGGCAATATTCATGTTCCGGTCCTTCACAAGCTCCACGTCACAACCCACAGGCGCTGTGGAAATCACGCACATCACTCTATATCCGGAATGTGACAGACTGAAGTGTATCTCGTCAAAGCCATTCTCCCGGAGCCATTGCTGATCAAAATCAGGTTTCTCGTGCTGCCCGTATATAATGTGCTGATCAGCCAGCTGAATACCCTTGCACCCTTCGGCGGCAAGTTCTTTACAGGCCTCGTGCAAAGCCAGCCCTGCCCCAAGAGACTGTGCCTTACCTTTCGCAGACTTCATTTTGTCTGCCTTCCCGCGTCTTTCTTCCGGCACCGCCTTCCGCAGACTGCCATAGATATCCAAATCCAGTAGCGGTGATACATCTGCAATATATACTCTTGTAAATCCCTTGGCTTTCATGCTATTAATTATAACATAAAATCCCGCTTCAACCTCATGACAAATGCAAAAGCTGACAGGACACAAATGCAAAAGCTGACAGGAATAAATAGTTCCCTGTCAGCTTTTAATTCGGCGTTTTTCTTTTAAAGAATTATTGACTAGTCTTCCTGATATGGCTTCAGATCCTCAGCCCATATTAGCTTTACGCCGGTTGCTTCCTGTAACTGTTCCTTTGTGTAGTCAGGGTGCAGTTCATCAACCTTGATACCTTCAGGAGTAATTTCCATAACGGCCATCTCAGTTATAATCTTTGTTACACACTTTTCTGCTGTCAGCGGAAGTGTGCACTTTGGCTTGATCTTGTGTTGGCCCTTCTGAGTGTGAAGCATGGCGATGATTACTTCAGGACATCCCGCACAAAGGTCCATGGCTCCGCCCATTCCTGCAACCTTCTTGCCTGGAACTATCCAGTTCGCCAGATCACCGTTTTCTGCAACTTCCATGGCTCCCAGAACTGTAGCTTTTACATGTCCGCCTCTAACCAGTCCGAATGATTCGGCTGTGTCAAAGAACTTGGCTCTTGGAAGAGCCGTAACATACTGTCCACCTGAATTTATAATGTCAACATTCAGATTTGTCTTGTCAGCCAGAGCATCGATTCCTGCGAAACCGTTCTCTGAGTGACATGTTACCATAATGTCTTCTCCGATATAATCTGCTACCATTGTTGGAAGGCCGATTCCCAGATTTATGAAGTCACCGTCAGAAAATTCTTTTGCGCATCTCTTTGCGATTCTTTCTTTTAGATCTGCCATCTCTTTTCTCCTTCCACAATTGAATCAACCAGAACACCGGCCACCTGCCAGATATCGGGATCAACTTCACCGATTTCAACCAGCTTTTCTGTAGCGATAACCGTGTGCTTTGAAGCTCCGGCCATCAGAAGATTGAAGTTTCTTGTTGCCTTGCAGCACATGTAGTTTCCGAACTTGTCTGCCAGAGAAGCTCTGATAAAGGAGTAGTCGGCATAAATAGGTCTTTCGAAGAGCCACTTCTTACCGTCAATTTCTATAACTTCCTTCTTCCTTCCCAGCTCATCCAGCTCGGTTTCCATTGGAGTACCAAGCCCTACCGGTGTAAGAACTCCTCCAAGACCATAAGCTGCTGCTCTGACCTTTTCTGCGAGAGTTCCCTGCGGTACCAGCGTGTACTTAAGGCTTCCGTCTGCAAACTGTTCGTTCAGTCTTGGATTTACTCCAATGTGTGAAGCAATAATGTGATCAACCATGTGGTGATCAAGCAGTTTTCCAATTCCTCTTGAAGTCTTAGCTGCAAATTCCCCTGCAGGCTGACCTTCTGCCAGACCGCCGTCGTTTCCGATTACTGTCAGGTGCTTTACGCCTTTTTCTACCAGAGCATCCATGAGAATCTCAGGTGACCCTGTCCCCAGAAATCCACCAATCATTATAGTCATGCCGTCTTCGACACCTGCAACCGCTTCCTGCGGTGTTACGATTTTGTTAATCATTTAATTACCTTCCTTAAAACAACTTAAGCTTTTATCCGCTTAAATCATATTTCTTTTTACTATTTCGGTTAATACAAATGATGCAACGTCTTCTGCATACTTGTGCTGCCCGAATCCTGCATCGTAGCCCAGTTCCTGAGCCAGCTCGTGGGAAATTCTTGGGCCGCCGCATACCAGAATGACCTTATCTCTCATACCCTCTGCTTCAAGCAGTTCAACCATGTTGGTCAGATTTTCGATATGGATGTCCTTCTGAGTTACTGTCTGTGAAACCAAAATTGCATCGGCATTCAGTTTCTTAGCCTTTGCAATCAGTTCTTCGTTAGGTACCTGTGAACCCAGATTGTAAGCCTCAATGCCTTCAAATCTTTCGAGACCGAAGTGACCATGGAAGCCCTTCATGTTCATGATAGCATCAATACCTACTGTATGAGCATCAGTACCTGTTGATGCGCCTACGATTACAACAGGTCGCTTAATATTATCCTTGATGTACTCTGCACATTCAAGTCTGTCCATAACATCAATTTCTACCTTAGCCACCTTTATTGTAGTGTAATCTACCATGTGCTGGCACTTCCCATATACTACGAAAAATGTATATTCAGGAGTCATCGCCTTTGAATATACGACGTTTGGCTCATCAAGCCCCATCTTCTTTGCCAGGATCTTAGCTGCTTCACTTGCCTCATCACCATAAGGTACAGGAAGTGTGAAAGCAACTTCGGTCATGCCGTCGTTAAGAGTGTCGCCGTAAGGCTTTACCTTTGTCAGATCAATCTGAGCTACTGCTGTTTTATCTGCCATTATTCTGCACCTCCTAACATAAGTGGAATGAATGGATTAAAGTATTCATCATCCTTGACACAAACACCTGCCAGGCCCTTTCCGCCGTCTCTAGGTCTCTTAACTCCGCCAAACTTGCCCTGCTCTATAGTTGAGAACAGTCCTTCTCCAACGATTTCTGCCAGAAGTTCATCTGCCTTTTCGAGAGTTTCCTGGGCTCTTGTCTGAATGATACCGCCTTCCTTGAAGTATACTTCGCTGCCCAGATCTCTCATGTTGTTGAAGATGTACTGAGCATTTTCAATTGCGAGATATCTGTCATGCATATGCGGTGTGTGAATAGCTTCTGTCAGCATTCCCAGCAGCTGCAGTGACTGTCCTGACCAGATGGCGATCATGTTGAACAGCGCATCCTGTACATTGCCTTTGAAGATGTTTCCGGTCATGTACTTTGTAGGAGGCATGTACTTAAGAGGAGCTTTAGGGAAGATTTCTCTTGCCATAACAGCTTGAGACAGTTCATAGAGGAATCCGTTTTCAATGTCAGGATCCATTTCGAATGCATGTCCGAGACCCATCTGTTCTTCCTTAACATTTGCCAGTACTGCGAACTGTTCATTGATGAGCTGTGAAGCCAGTACAGTATGTGCGTTTTCATAAGCATCATCGGTTGTGAGGTAGTTATCTTCACCTGAGTTAAAGATAATATCACAGTATCCGATGATAACCCTTGAGAAGTACTGGTCAACCAGTGTTCTCTGCATGTTGATGTCTCTGAACAGAATTCCGTAAAGAGCATCGTTAAGCATAACATCCAGCCTTTCGATAGCTCCCATTGCAGCGATTTCAGGCATGCACATTCCTGATGAGTAGTTGCAGAGCCTGATGTATCTACCAACCTCTTCACCAACTTCGTCTAGAGCTTTTCTCATGATTTTGAAGTTTTCCTGAGTCGCGTATGTTCCACCGAAACCTTCAGTTGTAGGTCCGAAAGGAACATAGTCCAGCAGTGACTGTGCAGTAGTTCTGATAACTGCGATGATATCAGCCCCCTGACGCGCTGCAGCCTGTGCCTGTACAACGTCTTCATAGATGTTACCTGTAGCCACTATTACATAGAGGTAAGGTCTCTTGCCCTCTCCGATTGTAGCCAGGTAATTGTTTCTTTTTTCGGTTTGTGCTCTGATAACCTTCAGTGCCTCCATTACCTTAGGCATGATTTTATCTTCAGCTTCCTTTGCTGATGCCAGTGGCAGTTCGGTAATGTTCAGTTCACCTCGGGACATCATCTCTGCGATTTCCTGTGGTTCCTTACCTGTATGGATCATTGCATTACCCATCCAGTAGGCAACTCCTCTCGGAAGTCCGCCTGCATCCAGGATCTGATCAATAACCACGTTTGGCAGTGGAGTTTCAACTTCATCAATCCCATCAACACCCAACAGTCTCAGAATGGTTCTTTCTGTGCTGACTGTAGTATGTCTGTCGATGAATTCCTGCATGCTTTCAGCGATCTTGCGAGCGCTGGATCTGGCATGATCAACCTTTTTAGGGTCCAGGTTTAATTTACTTGCCATCTTGTTTCTCCTTTTACTTAATATATTGTTTTGCTCTGTCTATTATGTCTTTGTCGATGCCTAACATTTTCGCGATGTTAAGTGCATCCTTGGGAATTTCTTTGCTGCTGTCAACCCGGGAGAGCCTGTAATCCATGTATTTCTGTATTATCTCTATTCTCTCCCGCCTGTTCGCATATCTGATTTCCCTGTTAAGCTTATCAAAGTCAACATTTGCCAGCCCTGTTACCTGCATATTCACAATGTCCTCATCCTCAGTCACCGTTTCATAATGAGTGGTTATTAAGGAAATGAACTGCTGTGTCTTAAGATAATCCACAATGCTCCTTGTAAGAGCCAGTCCTT
>JAQVOT010000056.1 GCA_028702415.1 Eubacteriales bacterium | reverse complement strand
CACTTCGTTAACTGGACAAAGGGAGATGATGAAGTAAGCACGGCTGCAAAAGTTGTTCCTGAGAAGGTTGACGGACTGAACGTAGCAGCAACATATACGGCAAACTTCGAAGCGAATCCTGTACCAGTACCACCTGTACCTGGTCCGGGTCCAGGGCCAGGGCCAGGGCCTGCAGCAGCCGGGGGTGGTGGAGCACCAGCCTTAGTAGCTATAGAACCTGCACCGGCACCTGCAGCAGCAGTAGAGATTGAGGATCAGGAAGTTCCTAAGTCATTACTTGACCTTGGAAGCTGGGCACTTCTCAACCTGCTCCTTACAATCCTTGCATGTATCATGAGTGTAGCCCTCATCATCACCTTCTTCACAAGAAAGAAGGATGAAGATGAAGAAGAAGAAAAGCTGAAGAAGAAGGGCGTATGGAGAGCAATCAGCGCAGTCTGGGGAATCCTCATGATAATCGTTTTCCTGGTAACGGAAGACATGTCACTGCCAATGGTATTCGTTGACAAGTGGACAATCATGATGATTATTATGACAGCAATTCAGGGCGGCGTAATGATAATGTCAAGAAAGAAGTACGTTGAAGAAGATTCAGAGATGGCATAACTCCTAGCATAAAAAATGAAAGCCGGAGAGGTTGAACCTCTTCGGCTTTTTGTTGACAAGTTATTTGATGAGACAAAAGTGTTTATTTATGAGAAATGAAAAATCCAGGCCCCCTATTGCCTGGATTTTTCTTTTTCGTCATTATCATTATCATCTTGTGAGGAGATGCGTAGAGGAATTTAATTCCTTGCTACGGTCATATAATAACAGGACTATATGTGGATTTATGGTTGAGTTTGTGAAGGTTCTGTGAAAAAACATTTATTTAGCAAAAAAAATATTGGTTTACAATTGTGTGGAATATAAAGGTTTACAATTTGAACTTGCAGGTTTACAATTTGATGCGAGGGGTCTATAAAGAGAGGTTTACAATATGTCCAGTAAAGATGATGTTTTGAAAATTCTTCAGAGCAGTAAAAATGAATACATATCCGGAGAGCAGCTTTCAGGTAGACTTGAAGTCTCACGTGCGGCGATCTGGAAGTGCGTGAATTCACTTCGCCGGGAGGGATATTGCATTGATGCGGTGACCAACCGTGGGTACTCCCTGCGGGACAACAAAAAAGCCGCGGCAGGCAGGACCATTGCCACGGGAAGCGGCCTTACACTGGAGATGCTTCAGCTGACCATGGAAAAGACAACAGCAAAACTCTTCGTTTATGATGAGATTGACTCTACAAATCTTCAGGCCAAAAGACTGATAATAGAGGGACAGGCCGGACACGGCAGTGTTGCTTTTGCGAATCGTCAGACTGCCGGAAGGGGAAGACTGGGAAGAATGTTCCACTCACCGAAGGATGGGATATACCTTAGTATTGTGATTCGGCCGGATTTTGACATGAGCCGGTCGGTTCTCGTTACGGTGGCGGCAGCAACGGCGGTGGCAGAGGCTATCGACCGGGTATGCGGACTGGGATTGCAGAACGAAAATCAAGTAGTGGAGAAGGATGGCGCCAGAGCCGGTGACCTTTGTGGGGACAGAAAAGCTAAAGTAGAGACGCAGATAAAATGGGTGAACGACATTTTTCTTGATGGGCGTAAGGTCTGCGGAATTCTCACGGAAGCCACGACGGATTTTGAGAGCGGAGCAATCGACAACCTTATAATTGGCATCGGCGTGAATACTTCAATGAAGGGTTTTCCGAAAGATCTTCGGGATGTGGCCGGTGCAATACCACTTAGTGATGCAAAAGCAAAGTCAGAGCTGGTTGCGAGAATCGTAGAGAAAACTCTTGATTATGTTGGAGAGATCTGCGATGGGAAAACTCACAAGATTGGCGATGGGAAAACTGACAGAACCGGTAGAGAGAAAACTGACAGAATCGGCGGCAGGAAGGTGCCGGGGTTCATGGAAAAATACAGGCAGAAGAGTATGTTGATCGGGAAGGAGATTCTTGTTTTCAAGGGAGTATACAGGGAAGATCCGAGAAGCGAAATTGATGGGGTTCGGGCCAGGGCAACAGGCATTGATGATGCGGGCGGTCTGAGAGTCAAATATGAGGACGGGAAGCGGGAGACGCTGGCCACGGGAGAAGTGTCGGTGAGGCTATAGAAACAGCCGGATGGGCATGGAGACCTAGCGACGGATATAAAGAAGCAGTGACGAAAGGAACAAAAATGCAATCTGCACAGACAAAAACTACATATATGGCACTGGCGGGGCTGTTCGCGGCACTGGCTGCAATCTGTTCCTGGATATCGATTCCTTTGGGATTCACCCCCGTACCGCTGAATCTTGCCACACTGTCAGTGTTCTTGGCGGGTGGAATTCTTGGGGGAAGATACGGGGCAATCAGCCTTTCGGTTTATGCAATGGTGGGTGCCGTTGGAGCACCGGTTTTCGCGGGATTCAGAGGTGGGTTTAGTGTGCTGGCAGGACCCACCGGAGGCTTCATAATAGGATACATTGTTGCGGCCTTTATCACGGGAGTTGTCGTGTCTGCAGCATACAAAAATACAAAGGTACTTTTCGTAACAGCTGGAGAGGATCAGGCCGACACGATGAGTCAGGCCGGTACTCTGCGACGGACAATTCTGACGGTGGCCGGTATGCTTGCGGGACTTAGCGCCTGCTACGTGCTGGGCTTAGCCTGGTTCATGATCAGCACAGGTAGCAAATTCGTGCCGGCACTGGTGGCCTGTGTTGTTCCGTTTTTGCCGGGAGATGCCATTAAGATAATTGCAGGGACATTGCTGATAAGAAAACTAAAAAAACATGTTATACTGTAAAGCAGGGCGAAAATATGAGAACAATATTACATTACTATAAAAAATACATACCGTATATCTTGATTACCATGGTGGTGCTTTTCGTACAGGTAATAGCTGAACTGCTGTTGCCAACATACATGGCGGATATTATTGACAACGGCATTGTTGTCGGGGACATGGACCACATAAAGCAGGTGGGAATCATCATGATTATTGTTGCGGCACTGGCGGGGGCCTGTTCTATTACAGGCAGTTTGCTGGCTTCTGTGACTGCGGCAAAATCGGCGCGCAGAATCCGTAAGGATCTCTTCAGAAAAGTAACGGAATTCAGTTCGGCTGAGTTTGGGAAATTTTCAACAGCATCTCTGATTACCCGTTCCACAAATGACATTCAGATGGTTCAGCAGGCCACGGTAATGTTTCTGAAAATGATGATGTTTGCACCTATAATGGGCATAGGTGCGGTGTTCATGGCACTGAGAACCAGCGTGTCACTTTCATGGACAGTTGGTCTTGCCCTTATATGCGTATGCGGTCTTATGGTGTTCTCTTTCATAGCCATATTTCCTCGTTTCAAGGTAATGCAGGAAAAACTGGATAGAATTAATCTGATCATGAAGGAAAGACTATCGGGCACACTGGTAGTTCGAGCTTTCAGAACAGAGAAGCAGGAGGAGGATCGCTTCGATCTGGCTAATCTTGATCTGACCAAGCTTTATATTTTCGTAAACAAATGCATGGCATTCATGATGCCCACGCTTACATTCATAATGAGTGGCGTTGGAATACTAATCGTGTGGGCGGGAGCTCAGCTGATTGACGCCCAGCAGCTTCTCATCGGTGACATGCTGGCATACCTTCAGTACGCTATGCACGTCATAATGAGCTTTATGTTCGTAACCATGATTTTTATCATGCTGCCGAGAGCCGCAGTATCCGCGAAACGTATTGCTGAAGTTCTCAACACTGAAATCACCGTAAAGAATCCGGAAAATGCAAAGGCAGGCACAGCAGCAAGGAAAGGAATGGTGGAATTCAGAGATGTTGATTTCAAATTTCCTGACTCCGAAGAAGCGGTTCTTTCGGGTATTTCTTTCGTTGCCAGACCCGGAGAGACAACAGCTGTTATTGGCGGAACTGGAAGCGGTAAATCCACATTGATAAATCTGATTCCGAGATTTTACGATGTAAGCCGGGGGCAGATTCTGCTTGATGGAACTGATATTAGAGATATGGAGCAGATTGAGCTGAGAAGCCACATAGGGTTGGTTCCTCAGAAGGGGGTTCTGTTCAGCGGAACCATAGAAAGCAACATAAAATACGGCGATGAAAATGCAAGCCGTGAAGATATGATAAGAGCATGTGAAATTGCACAGGCAATGGATTTCATCAATGAAAAACCCCTAAGATTCGATGAGGAGATCGCCCAGGGCGGAAGCAATGTTTCCGGTGGGCAAAAGCAGAGACTCTGCATTGCCAGAGCCTTGGTAAAAAACCCTGAAGTTCTAATCTTTGATGACAGCTTCAGCGCTATTGATTTTGCAACAGATAAAGCCTTGAGAAAGGCCCTCAAGGAGAACATGGTTGACAAGACGATTATTGTGGTTGCCCAGCGAATTAATACCATACTTGATGCGGAACAGATCGTGGTTCTGGACGAGGGAAAGATAGTTGGCAGCGGAGGCCACAAGCAACTCCTGGAAAGCTGTGAGGTTTACAGGGAAATAGCTCTGTCACAGCTCAGCGAAGAAGAACTGGGAATCAGTGAAGCGCAGCATGCAGGGGAGCAAAAGAGGCTTGATGAAATAGCCATGAGAAGTCTGCTTCCGAGAGGAGGTGAGATTAATGGCTAAAGATAGAGGAGAAAAAAAGCATGCACCGAAACAGGGTGGCAGGGCGGCTCATTTCCAGCCCGGGGAAAAGGCCAAGAATTTCAAGGGTACAATACTGAGGCTGTTCGGATACCTGAGGCCATACATATGGCAGATGGTTATTGTGGCTATTACTGCGATACTCAGTACTTGTTTCAGCATAGTTTCACCGGCAATTCTGGGTCGGGGAACAGACGTCGTTGTAAAAGGCATTACAGGCGTGGGGATAGATTACCATGAATTGCTTGTAATCCTGCTTGTTCTGCTGGCAATTTATGTTGCCGCATGGGCATTCGGTACGATTCAGGCCTGGATAATGGCCATTGTATCTCAGAAAATTATCTATACACTCAGGGATAAGATGTCAAAAAAGCTGGACAGACTCCCCCTAAGATTTTTTGACAAGGTATCATACGGCGAGGTGCAGAGCCGGATGATAAACGATATTGAAACCATAAACCAGACTCTAACAGCCAGCATAACTCAGATGATTACGGCGGTGATAACTCTGATCGGGATCATTTCAATGATGCTAAGCATCAGCGTCACCATGACTCTGGCGGCAATGCTTGTAATTCCTGCATCCATTTTTGTAATAAAGCTGGTTGTTGGTAAGTCGCAGAAACACTTCCAGAACCAGCAGATGTTCCTGGGCAAGGTCAACAGTCATGTTGAAGAAATGTACTCGGGGCATGACATCGTTAAAGCCTTTAACAGAGAAGAGCTCTCCCAGAAAGAATTCGAAGAGTACAATGACAGCCTTTGCGAGGCTTCATGGAAGTCACAGTTCCTGTCTGGTCTGATGATGCCCTTGACACAGTTTATCGGAAATCTGGCTTATGTCATGGTATGTTTTCTGGGGGGATATCTGGCGCTGCAGGGTCGCATCAGCATCGGTCAGATTCAGGCATTTATTCAGTATGTCAGATCCTTCAACCATCCTGTTCAGCAGGTGGCAAACATAGCAAACCAGCTTCAGTCTACGGCAGCTGCCGCAGAGAGAGTATTCGAACTTCTTGATGAGGAAGAGGAGAAGGACACTGTTGACGGCGACCGGGAAACAAAGGATACGAATCCGGATGTTGACGGAGACGTGAAATTCGAAAACGTAAGCTTCGGTTACCTGGAGGGAGAGCCGGTAATAAGAGATTTCAGTTTTGAAGCAAAAGCAGGTCAGCGGGTTGCGATCGTCGGTCCTACCGGAGCCGGCAAGACCACAATAGTGAAGCTCCTCATGAGGTATTACGAACTGGACGGAGGCAGAATATTAGTTGACGGTCAGGACATAAAAACAATGAGCAGACATGAACTAAGAAGCAAGTTCGGTATGGTTTTGCAGGACACATGGCTGAACAGCAATTCCATCGGCGAGAATATCAGATACGGTAAACCGGATGCCACAGATGAAGAGGTTGAAGCGGCAGCATATGCGGCACACATCGATCACTTTATCAAGACGCTCCCGGGGGGTTACGACATGGAGATAACTGAAGATGCAACAAACATTTCCTCCGGGCAGAAGCAGCTTCTGACCATAGCCCGGGCCATTTTGGCAGATGCGCCCATACTGATTCTGGACGAGGCTACATCTTCAGTGGATACCAGAACAGAGCGCCTAATTCAGAAGGCGATGAGCAACCTGATGGAGGGAAGAACCAGCTTTATCATCGCCCATCGTCTATCAACGATTAAGGATGCGGATCACATTCTGGTAATGGACCACGGAGATATTGTGGAACAGGGCAGTCACGAAGAACTGCTGGCCAGGAGCGGCGTCTATGCCGGTTTGTACAACAGCCAGTTTTCCCGGTAGGCAGCAGCAAGAGTTTGGCATAGTACAGCTGGAAAATATCCTGCTATAAACGGCTCAATAAGCAAATTATCTTAATTATGATATGCTAGTTGTGGTATAATTACCCATAGTACAGATGAAAAGCAAGAGGGTGATATCGATGGAAAAAAAGACTCCGATTATTACAATAATATTATATATAACGGGCATTTTGCTTCTGCTGATCTCGGCGTTTATGCTCATATCGGCACTGGGCTATATAAAAACTTATCTGGCGTCCTATGGGGCAACCTTCGGTGACATGTGGTCCAATTCACTGCAGTACATTATCGGCCAGTTTGTGCCATATCTGGGTATAGGAATCCTCTGCCTGGGATTAGGCAGAGCCGTTAACTCAGCAGATAATGCAAAGGCAACTTCGTCGGATCAGGTCAATCCCGAACTGGAAGCTCGCATAAATGACATTGCGGAAGCAATTGACGGATTGGGACATAAGGTAAATTATCTCTCAGAAGATATTTATACTGCCCGTAAAGTAATCGGCATCAAGATCGAAGAGACGGAGAGACGGGATGCCTACAGACTTACTGAAATGGGCAGAGGTCTTACAGCGGCAATGAAAGCTCTGGAGATTGAGGATGAACCGATCAGGATTAACCTGCCTGTGGCATCCGCAGAAGAACCGGCAGAGCAGCAGGAACATTCTGAAGCTCTGTCAGAACCTTCGGAAGGTATGCCGGAAAGTTCGGCGGCTGTGACGGTTAAC
>JAQVOT010000055.1 GCA_028702415.1 Eubacteriales bacterium | reverse complement strand
TTACCATTATCATCACGGAGAAAAGAAATGGTCATTTCAATCCAAACAACCGTTCCATCTGCTTTATAATGTTCAACCTCTAAATTTCGTGCTCTGTTTTTATCTATTCGAGGATTTTTTTCATTTTCCTTTTCCTCAACTAAAAAAGCCTGGATTTTGCGCAAGGATTGCTCTGGGAATTTTTCTTCCATCTTCTTTCCCATATGCTCTTCGGGAGTTTCTCCAAGTAATTTTTTGACAGAAGGACTGACATAAGTCGTTTTTAAGCTTAAATCCGTCCGCCAGACAATATCTGACATATTATCCGTAATGCTTCTGTATTTCTTTTCACTTTCAAGCAGAGCTTCTATAGATTCTACTTGCTCAGTAATGTCCTGAAAGAGACAAATATAAAAGAATTCGTCTTCTTCATTTCGGCCAAGGGCAGCCACCGTCATATACACCCAGACAATGGATTTGTCAGGCCTAATAAGACGTTTTCTCATTGAATAGTTTTTAATTTCCCCGGCTTGAAGTTTTCTGAAATTATCGATATCTTCTTTAAGGTCATCAGGATGTGTAAATTTTGCCCACTTGGTACTTTCGAGCTCTTCTCTTGTTCTTCCTGTGATTTTCTCATATATAGAGTTGATTCTTATTGTTTTTTCATCCGAGTCTTTTGAGTCGCTACTGCGCATAATTACTATGCCGATAGGTGAATGTTCGAAAAGTGTTTCGTAAGAAAGCGTTTGATTTTTCAGTTCTTCTTCTAATGCCTTTTCAGCCAGCATTAGCGCTGAATTTGTTTTATCTACCTCGAGTTTTGCCTTTTCCAAATCAAGCTGGATTTGTTTTCTTCTCCTGATTTCTTTTCGCAGTTTAGCGATCCAGAAGAAAGAAACACCTAATACAATCGCGATAACAGCACCAATGATAATAAGCGTGCGTAATATAGGGCCATAGTCAAAATCTGTATCCAGATCAACCCAACTGCTGTTAATAGCCAGTTTCTCGTTATTGCTTATGTTATTTATTGACTTGTTAAAGATGCTTACAAGCTCAGGCCAATCTTTTCTAACAGCAAAGTGCAAGTTTTGCTGTTCTTCAATCTCGAAAGAAACAACTCTCAGATTCGTAATGCCATTTGAACGTATGAAGTAATTTGATGTGGCGAGGGTTCCCAGATAGGCATTTGATGTTCCCGTTGCAACTGACATTAAAGAATCTTCTACGGAGTCATATGTGCTGATGTTCATTTCAGAAAATGACAAAAGATAGTTGTGGTAGACAGTGTTTCTTTGTACCGATACGGTCATCCCCTCCAGATCATCCATTCCTAATATATCTGTATCTGTATCTCGGGTTACAATAACGTTTTTTAAGTCGTAATACGGTTCGGAAAAGAGGAACTGTTCCTGTCTTTCATCTGTTTTAGTAATGGCAGGTAATAAATCAAGATCCCCCGCGGCCACCATATCATAGGCTTTGGGCCAGGCTACATCTTTTTCAAATTCAAATTGAAGACCGGTCTTTTCACCGATCAAGGACAAATAATCCGCAGCTATTCCCTTATATTCACCCTTTTCATCAAGAAACTCAAATGGTACAAATTCGGGGTCAACGGCAACTCTAATCACTGGATGCTCTTCCATAAACGCAAGTTCATCCTCTGTCCAGTTTATGCCATTTGAAGAGGCAAAGCCCGGTGTTACCATTGTTGCTAATATGAATATTCCGATAAAAATAGAACCTACTATAGTATGTTTTCTTTTAAAAGTACTGCTCCTTGAGTGACTTTCTGTATGTTCTTTTTTATCTCTGCTAAAATTCATTATAACAACACCCTCCTCGCTTGCACGCTTTTGTGTCATCACATGCTGCAAACCATGAGAATATGCATCCACTTATAATATTCATTTTATCTCATTAATATACTAACGCATAACATCACATAATACAATACTGCCTTTCACATAATAAGCCTGTAAAGCATTAATGCAGCACTTAATAGCCCTCCTTCAAAGGAAAACACCAGGCTGTAGAGCAGCAAAAATGCTATACAACCTGGTGCTTACCCGGTGTTAAACCTTTTATCTAAACCTTAATAGGCAACATTGAACCTATCCTCGAACTCTTCCTTTAATTTGCCCCTCAAATCAGGATGAGCTATGTTTATCAGAGCTCTCGCCCTTTCCTTGAGATTCTTGCCTCTCATGCGAGCGATACCATATTCGGTGATAATATAATCCACATCGTATCTGTTTGTTGTTACAGCTGCACCATGGTCTATGTACGGTGTAATCTTGGAAATTATAGTTCCATCTTTCTTCACCGTTACGGACGGCATGGCAATTATTGAAATACCCTTGCCGTCCTGAGACATTGCCGTACCTCTTACGAAGTCTACCTGTCCGCCAACACCCGAAAACTGCTTCTTACCTATGGAGCAGGCAACAACCTGGCCCATGAAATCAACCTGAAGTGCAGAGTTGATAGAAACCATCTTATTATTCTGTGCTATTACAACAGGATCGTTAACATAGTCAACAGGTCTGAGTTGAAGCATAGGGTTGTTATCGGCAAAATCGTACAGTTTCTTCGTACCCATTAAAAATGTAACTATCATCTTCCCATTATGAAGGGTTTTTTCCGAACAGTCTATTACTCCTGCCTCGACAAGATCCACTACACCATCAGCAATCATTTCCGAATGAATTCCAAGGTGCTTTTTATGCTTTAGTTCCGCCAGTACCGCATCGGGTATGGCCCCAATACCAAGCTGCAATGTGGCACCGTCTTCGATAAGTGATGCGCAGTGCTTGCCAATGGCCTTCTCTACATCCCCGATAACAGATGGCTGTGATTCAACAAGGGGCATATCCATCTCTACGAATTTATCTATTTCACTAACATGGAAAAATGTATCTCCAAATGTTTCCGGCATATAATTGTTAACCTGAGCCAGAACAATAGTAGCAGACTTTACTGCCTGATAAGTATATCCTGATTCAACGCCCAGACTGCAGTAGCCCGCCTTGTTTGGAGGAGAAACCGTAACCATGCACACATCATAGTTCAGAATTCCGTTTCTGATCCATCTCGGCACATCCTGAAAATACACAGGAATCAGGTCGCCATGACCCTCTGCAACGGCATTTCTGGTGCCGGCTCCGCAGAAGAAACCTTCCCATCTAAAATTTTCCTTGTATTCGGCTTTTGCATATTCGCCTTTGCCAAGGGACACCATGTGGGCTACCGTAACATTCTTATACTGTTCATAGTTGGCTACCATGGCATCAACCAGCGCTGTTGGTTCACATATGCAATGTCCCAGAATTACCCTATCATTGCTTTTAATTAACCTTACAGCTTCATCCGCCGTACACTTTCTGTTCTCGTAAATTTCTTTCCAACTCATTTTAAACTCTCCTTGACTTAAACTCCTCTTTTGCTTATTTCTATATGTGCATTAACTAATTATAATATACTATCAAATCATTTCTTACTTCCCGGTCTACTCTTCTTATCTGCATTTTTTCTACACCGGTTGCTCTGTTTCGTAGGGGATAGATCCTGTTTTCATGGCGCAAAGAGAGCATGTTTTGCGGCTTCCGAAGCATAGTTCACATGCGCTGTTTAGAGCTTTGTACTCCTCGGTTACGGAGAACAGAATTCCAGAACAGGACTTTAAGGGAGTGATAATGCCACTCTCACGAATCTTCATTCCCATTGATTCAAAATCAACAAAATCAGTCATCTTTTTCATCTCGGAAACATCCATCCCGTAAAAACCGGGACCAAAACTATCGCTGATTTTCCCCATGCCACCAAGAAATGACATGACCTCTTCTCTCATTGCATCTGTAAATGCCGTTCCCCAGATGTCAGCATAGAGCTGGTCCATTATCGGCTCTAAGTCCATATGATATTCTCCGGCTGTTACTGCGTAGAAAAATACGCCTTTCAAAGTTTTCGGGTCAAGCTGTTCAAAGGCAGTGCATCTGAATTCCGTCCCATCGACTTTCAAAACCTGTCCCTTGAGAGTAAACTCATCGTAGTAGCTGTATACACCTTTAACGTTCACACGGGAAGATATTCTCTCACGAACCCTCAATGCGTCTCTGCGCATGCGTTCGTATTTTTCCCCTTCTTTTCCAACGCCTGATTCCATAAGAAAAAGCCGCAAGGCCCTGTTGCAGCATTTTTCGATATCGGGCTCTATAAAATGGTTTCTGTTCATTATTTTTTCCTTACAGCTTTAGAGTTTTAGCGGGATGCCGTTGACATAGGTTGTGGATTTGCCGGCACGCTTTATTGTCTGGTACCCACCATAGACCATGGCAAGTCGTTCAAGTCCTATGACTATGCCTACCCATGGGTCAAAGCCTCCCCAGTTTGCATCCAGAGGATGGGGTCCGAAGGATCCGGAAGCGACTTCCACGCCCTCCACTTCGATATCCAGGGTTTCTATATATACACCTGATTCGGCTTTAATAAGTTCATAATTGTTGATGCCTACGGCTTTCATGGCTCCATGAGCCAGTTCTTCCAGCCGTTCCATCTGATGACCTTCTTCTACACTGGCAAGTTCCACAAGGTTTAGCATGGTGAACTCGTTCATATGCTGAGCTCCCTGAGATTCCTTTCTGAAGCATGATCCGGCTTCAAAGATCTTCACAGGTCCATTGCTGATTTTGTGAATATCTCTCATTACCTCGTAGAGATTCGGTGCCAGCATAGGTCTGAGACACTTGCGTCCGTTTAGCCAGAAAATCTGGTCACGAAGTTTGTCATCCTTGTCGATGTTCATCTTCTTTATCTTATCTGAGTTGAGAATAATCGGCGTCGCAACTCTGGTATAACCTTCATCTTCAGTAAGCCATTTCTCAATGCTGTCTTCTACGCGAAGAGTGAGCGGAATGTGTTCCTCCTCCATCAGGTGCTTCAGTTTGTTTCTGTTTTCTTTTACGAGCTGCTTCTCTATCGTCTTAAACGCTGAATTTCTTTCGGCTACCGATTCGAATTGAGCTTCAGTAATGTCTTTGTCGGCATTCAATTCAACGAGACGTTGTTTTTGCGCTGTTGAGTATATTTCCATCTTTTCTCTATGCCCTATTTCTTCAGTGAGCTTCCGTAACTGCTGCTAAAAAAGGTCTTTGAATACTTTTCCAGCTTCCATTCAGGCACCTTGCACTTAGGGCAAGGCTTAACGGCCCATTTGTTTCTCAGCCATCTGCCCGCACGGCAGTTTCTGGAATCTCTAACCGTAAAGGTCTGCCCGCAGTGAGTCGTTATGATGGCATAATCTCCACGGCGATCGATTTCCTTGATGCCGTGAAGCACGCCGCTTCTCGAAGGCCAGAGTTTCATCTTGTCCAAAAGCAGGAGAAGTTCCGTTTTTTTTCTGTAGTATCTTTTCTTTTCACTCATAGTTTTGCTAAAAATAAAATGGCGAGGAACCCGGGAGTTTCACCCGGCTATGAGGATTTAGAGTCCCCATGATCAATCCGATCTGTCCCCCATATTGAACCGGTACAGTATACCTGCACTGGCATTCTGATTATATCATTTTTCTATTGTTTTTTGATGGGTTTTTATATTCTCCCGTCAAATTGCATATCCAAGCATCACCACAGTCCCTATTTCCAGCATATCGTGGATATATCTGCCCTCCAGCACTTCGGCTGATTTCTGATTCAGAGACAGCGGAATACCTGGAGCTGCGATAAAAACGTCTTCTTTCAGTCCCGCTGCATCCATCCATTTGCCGGTGTTGGTACACTCCGCAATATATGAAAAAGCAGACAGAGATTTGTTATCATCACAAGTTCCAAATCCAGCTTCTGCTGCTTTTGTAAGTCTATCATTGTCCTGTTCGAATACTGTAACAGAGGCACCCTTTAATGCCAGTTCATCCGCCATAAGCTGGCCGATTATTCCATATCCAACCACGGCAACGGCTTTGCCATCAAGCCCACCTGCCACTGACTCCAGCAGATATCTGTAACCTTTTACAGTTGAAATGTTGTTTTCTCCCAGGTGTCCATTGTTAATGTTCAGGGCGATATACCTGTCGTCGTCAGCCATAAAACAGATGTCCGCACCCTTCACATGAGCCTCGAAAAACCCATCTACATCGGTCCTCTCGGTGACAAATGTTTCAAACCCCATGGCGGATACAATAGCGGCAACAGATTCTGCGAATGAACTTATAACTCCCAGCCCGCTGGTAATAGGAACAGCTGCAACCTTAAGGCTTGCGGCAGCATTCTGAATTCTTTTCACACTGTGTCCCGAGCATTCTGCAGCCAGTTCAATATACCCTTTACCCGTTATTTCTTTTATTCTGCCGTCCCATTCGGCAGCAGTTGTTTCCATGTCCTGTATCCAGTCCGAAATTAACCTTGTCATTTTAACAGCCCTCTCAGCTCTTCAACCATAAGTGTTTCTTTCTCGTGAAGCTGCTCTTTAGTGTCGGCCCAATTGATGAATATACCGCGCCATACACTTCTGTTTTCTGCAAAATCAGTAACTGCTTTTGCTTCTGAACACAAGTCATCACTGTATTCCAATCCTTTCCCCTCGACCATAATATGCTCACCTTGTGAACTCATTTTACCATTGTCGAAGAGATACTGGGTGTAGGATGAACACCTTCCAAGATCCTCCTGAGGCTTCTTGAAATCGCCCTTACAGAACAGATCATACAGTTCCTCAATATAGTTCATGCCGCTGGCATGAAATACGGCAACCGAAGTCTGGCTGGGAAGTCTGGCATCAACTTCAAGAATTCTGATATCACCGCTTCCATTTCTGTCAATTACCTCAATATCCATTATCCCCTTGAGTTTGAGCGCTTCTGCAGTTACTCTTATCTGATCGTTTATTATCGCTATCTTATTCCTGTCAATGTTTCTGTGAACGGCCGCAAGATTGCAGTCATATATATCGTCAACAAAAATCTCGGTAGGCACATAGGTTCTGTAATTTCCAGGTTCTCCGATTATTTCCACGGAATATGAAGGTCCTTCGATAAACTCCTGGACAATAAATCCGGCGCTTTCCGCTTCCATGAATTTCTCAAATTTATCCTTTTCTCTGAACAGTCTTATCCCGTGACTGCCGCTTTCACTGTCGGGTTTAGCTATGTAAGGAAGTTCTCCTTCAGGATAATACCTGGGGCAAGGCAATCCCTTCTCAACAAAGAGCCTGTCTGAAGCTATTTTTGATGCCGTTATCTTATATGCCTCCCAATCAAAGGCCAGAACATAGTCCTCTCTTTCGCAGAGTTCGGTCAGCCCCTGAAGAACATCATAGTTCTCCATAGTGGGAA
>JAQVOT010000054.1 GCA_028702415.1 Eubacteriales bacterium | reverse complement strand
GGAGGTACCATTGTTGCCGAAGGTACCCCTGAAGAAGTAGCAAAAATTAAGAAGTCATATACTGGACAGTTTTTGAAGAAATTGCTATAATCACAAAGGCAACTAACACCCGGTTTAGGAGAAAAGAAATGATAGAGAAACTGAACCTGACCATGCTGACAGACTTTTACGAGATCACCATGGCAAACGGATATTATGAAGCTGATATGAAGGACCATGTGGCATATTTCGATATGTTCTTCAGAAAGATTCCCGACGATGGAGGATATGCCATCATGGCAGGTCTGGAACAGGTGATCAAATACCTGGACAAGCTGGAGTTCACCGATGAGGATATCGAATATCTCAGAAGCAAGAAATTTTTCAGCGAAGATTTCCTGAAGTATCTTAAAGAATTCAGATTTACATGTGATGTCTGGGCAGTTCCGGAAGGGACACCCATATTCCCCTATGAGCCTATCATAACGGTGAGAGGCCCCGTTATGCAGGCACAGTTCATTGAGACCATGATTTTGCTCCTGGTCAATCATCAGTCACTCATCGCCACCAAGGCAAGCAGAATAGTGAGAGCCGCCCAGGGAAGACCTATAATGGAATTCGGAACACGTCGTTCGCACAGCACTACAGCAGCGATCTACGGTGCCAGAGCTTCGTACATCGGAGGATGTGCGGGTACCGCATGTACCATTGCCGACAAGGAATTCGGAACACCGGCACTGGGAACAATGGCTCACAGCTGGGTTCAGATGTTTCCCAATGAATACGAAGCATTTAAAGCATATACGAAGGCATATCCGACAAATGCAACGCTCCTGGTTGATACATACAATGTTTTGAAGTCCGGAGTTCCTGCAGCCATCAAGGTGTTTAAGGAACTGGACCCCCCTAAGAAAGGGATCAGAATAGACAGCGGTGACATAGCTTACCTCACTAAGAAGGCACGGAAGATGCTGGATGATGCAGGTCTTCAGGATTGCAAAATCGTAATTTCAAACTCACTTGACGAGTATATTATAAGAGAGGTGCTTCTTGAAGGCGCCCGCATAGATTCATTCGGAGTAGGGGAGAGACTGATAACTGCCAAATCGGAACCAGTTTTCGGAGGAGTATATAAGCTTTCAGCTCTGGAGATGGATGGGAAAATGATTCCAAAAATCAAAATCAGCGAAAACGTTGAGAAAATTACCAATCCGGGGTTCAAGACGATCTGGAGGCTGTTTGATAAGGATACCCACAGGGCACTGTGTGACATTATAGCATTGGATGATGAACCGGCACCTTCAGGGGAGGCCTTTGAAATTTTCGACCCTAACGCGGTATGGAAGAGAAAGACCATCACAAACTTCTATGCCAAGAACCTGCGTGAACAGATATTCAAGGGAGGCGTCAAGTGCTATGAAAATCCGTCAATCCACGAAATCAAGCAGTACTGCAAGGAACAGCTGGACCTGATGTGGGACGAAATGAAGCGTTTTGAAAACCCTCAGACATACTACGTTGACCTTTCACAGAAACTGTGGCAGCTCAAGCAGGACATGATCGAAGGAAACAAATAAAGCGAAATAAAAAAGGGGTGACAACATCAGTTGTCACCCTTATATATTACGATAATTTTATAACTTATCCGAGGATCCCAGTACATTTTTAATCTTGTGAGCAACCATCTTTCTAATGGCATCTCTGGCCGGTCCCAGGTACTTTCTAGGATCAAAGTCTCCCGGATTTTCAACGAAATGTTTACGGATTTCCGCAGTCATGGCCAGGCGAAGATCTGTATCAATGTTCACCTTACATACACCATGCTTGGTAGCTTCCCTGATCATCTCTTCAGGAACCCCCTGAGCTCCCGGGATGTCTCCCCCATACTTGTTGCAGAGTGCCACGAATTCAGGCAGTACAGTGGATGCACCATGAAGTACCAAAGGTGTTTCCGGAATCAGCTTATGTATTTCCTTGAGCCTTTCGAAATCAAGGTAAGGTTCGCCTTTGAACTTGTATGCTCCATGGCTCGTTCCGATGGCGATGGCCAGTGAGTCAACACCGGTTTTGGCAACGAATTCGGCAGCTTCTTCGGGAACGGTGAATGTAGCATCTCTTGCTGACACATTAACCGCATCCTCAATACCCGCAAGCTTGCCAAGTTCTGCTTCAACCACTACACCATGGGCGTGAGCGTATTCCACAACTTCCTTTGTTCTTCTGATGTTTTCTTCAAAAGGATGCTTGGAACCGTCGATCATCACCGAGGTGAATCCATCATCCACACATTTTTTGCAGATATCGAAGTCTTCACCGTGATCCAGATGCAGACAGATATCAACACCGGTATCCAGAATGGCAGCCTCAACAAGTTTGATCAGGTATGCAGGCTTGGCATATTTGCGTGCACCTGCAGAAACCTGCAGAATCAGCGGTGCATTTTCCTGCTGAGCAGCTTCAACGATACCCTGAATGATTTCCATGTTGTTTACATTGAATGCACCTACCGCATAATCACTCTTCAGTGCTTTTGCAAACATTTCTTTTGATGTAACTAGAGCCATATCGCGCCTCCTAAATCAGTCTTCTGCTGCTTCCTCGGTGGAACTTTCTTCGGTTTCGGCCTCATTTGTAGCCTCAGTAGCAGCTTCAGTTGTAGCTTTTTCTGTAGTTTCCAGAGTCTGAGTTGTTTCTGATTTTGCCTGCTCTGCAGCAAGCCTGGCAGGGTAGTCCATGATTGCTCCGATGCGGTTGTAAATCAGCAGACCTGCAACTACAAGTACTATTAGAACTATAATTATATCGTTTTTGTTATAAAAAAAATCTTTAATGCGGTTCATTAAAACTTCTCCCTCCACATACACCATTACAATACCATATTTTGTGGTTTTGCTCAATGACTTAAATAAAAATACACAAGAAAATAAGCGCCGTATTTTCTTGTATAAATAGCGATAATGGTGTATAACTATACGATACAGGAACATATTATACAAGGAGGTAAATTATGAAAAGATTAGAGAATAAAGTAGCGCTGATCACCGGCGCAACGAAGGGTATAGGAGAAACAACCGCCAGACTTTTCGCAGATGAAGGCGCAAAGGTCCTGATCTGTGGCAGAAACGATGCAGACGGCCAGAGGGTCGAAGCCGAAATAAACGCAGCACATGGAGCCGGAACTGCCCGTTATTTCAAGCTGGATGTAACCAGTATGGACAACTGGAAGGAGGCGATTGACTTCGCTGAGAGCCAGTTCGGAAAGCTGAACATTCTCGTAAACAATGCGGGAATCAGCTATCCGGAAAACGTCGTTACAACAACTCCGGAAATCTGGAATAAGGTGATTGCAACCAATCAAACGGGGGTATTTTATGGAATGCAGCAGGTTATAGAGGCTATGGCCAGGACTGGTGAGCCCTGTGCTATTGTCAGTACTGCGTCGGTTGACGGTCATGTGGGAGACGAGCTATATTTCGCCTACTGTGCAGCCAAGGCGGCTGTGGAAGCGATGACCAGATGTGCTGCTCTCTATTGCGCCAACCACAAACTGGATATCCGTGTAAACGCTGTTGCACCGGGGTATATCCTCACACCTATGGCTGAGGAGGATGCCCGTCAGAATGGCAAAACCATCGAAGAGTATTGTGCGGACTGTGCAGAACTCCACCCGATCGGAAGACTGGGCAGACCGGATGAGATTGCAAAGGCTTATCTTTATATGGCTAGCGATGATGCATCTTTTGTGACTGGAACCACTCTGATGGTTGATGGGGGATATACTGCAAGGTAGATAACGCCGTAATATCTTGTATACAAAGCGAGTTTTGGTGTATAATAATATGATGCACGAAAGGTAAGGCAAATATGGTAATAATCAGTATTAATTCCAATGATGCAGGCCAGAGGCTGGATAGATTTCTCAGGAAATATCTAATCAGAGCCCCTCTCAGTGCCATATACAAGATCATAAGGAAGGACCTGAAACTGAACGGCAAGAGAGTTAAAGAGGATAGGGTTTTATCAGAAGGAGATGAACTCACGCTGTATATCAGTGAGGAAAAACTGAAGGAACTTACCAGAAAGCCTAAAGATCACAAGGCAAAACGTCAATTTGGAATCGCCTATGAAGATGATGATATACTGATCGTGGAAAAACCCTGGGGGCTCCTTACTCATGGAGATTCTAATGATAAGAAGAACACTCTCATGAATCAGGTCTGTGGCTATCTGCAGGACAAGGGCGAATACGATCCCGCAGGGGAAAAATCATTCACCCCCTCTCCGGTTAACAGGCTGGACAGAAACACAACAGGACTTGTTATCTTTGGCAAGACAGGAGAAAGCCTTCGCCAGCTGACAGCATTGATAAGAAAAAGAGATGGGATATCTAAATACTATCTGACCATCGTCGCAGGAGATTTTTCCCAAGAAATGGTCATCGAAGATGCCCTGATCAAGAATCAGGAGACAAACAGAGTACGGATTTCAGACCAGGGGCAGAGTGCAAAATCAATAGCAAGACCCCTGAGAAGGAGAGCGGATGGGAAATATTCTGTTGTGGAGGTAGAGCTAGTAACAGGCAGGACCCATCAGATCAGAGTACATCTGGCAGGTAAAGGATATCCTCTGGTGGGAGACTCCAAGTATGGCATCAGAGTGCGCTGCGCATCCACCCAGCTGCTGCATGCTTATAAACTGAAATTTGGAGAAATCAAAGAAGAATATAGCAAATTGACGGGTCTCAGCGGTCTCGAAGTTAAGGCGGAAATACCTGAGGATTTTGAAAGGGTATGGAAGGAATTATAGATAAGTGAACGAACAGAAAGAAAAGAAAAACAGTTTTCTGAAGGATCTGGTCAAGGACATCATCATCGCAGTTGTAATCGTTCTGGCCATAACAATGGTATTTAAACCTACAGTTGTTAAGGAAACGTCCATGATGGATACTCTTCAGGAGAATAATTATCTGATCGTAAACAAACTTGCCTATAAGACCAAGGACCACCCTAAGAGAGGCGACATCATCGTTTTCAGATCCGGACTCGACAAAGGGGAAAAGGAAGATATTCTCCTTATCAAAAGGGTAATAGGGGTGGAAGGCGATACAATTGAGTTCAGGAATGACCAGGTGTACAGAAACGGGGAAATTCTTCATGAAGACTACATATATAAGGAGTATCCTGAATCGAGATATTATCCTGATGGCAAGTCATTCACCCTGGGAAAAGATGAGATTTTCGTAATGGGAGATCACAGATCCGTCAGCAGAGACAGCAGAGATCCTGAGGTTGGAATGGTCAGAGAAGATACTGTGATGGGAAAGGCCTTTCTGAGATTGTATCCTTTCAGTGAAATTGAGTTGCTTTAGGAAACAGGAAAGATAATGAAATTAGTAGCAAACAACAAGAAGGCGCGGCATGATTTCTTTATAGAAGAAACCTATGAGGCAGGCATTGCCCTGACGGGGACCGAGATTAAATCCGTGAGAATGGGCAAGGTCAGCATCAAGGAGAGCTACGCCAAAATCGAGAGGGGAGAAGTTATTCTTCATGGCATGAATATCAATCCCTATGAACAGGGCAACAGATTCAATGTCGACCCCATAAGACCCCGAAAGCTGCTTTTGCATAAAAGGGAAATACAGAAACTTATAGGGTATACGACCCAGGAGGGATTGACACTGGTTCCGCTGAGAATGTATATTGATGACAGGGGCAGGGCCAAGGTAGAACTGGCCGTTGCCAGAGGAAAGAAAAACTACGATAAGAGGCATGATATTGCCAAGAGAGATGCCGAGAGGAGAATGCAGCAGGCGGTTCGTCGCTGAAAGGCAGCCGACAGTCGGTTTTCAAGGTAAATAGATGCAAAACCAAATAACAGGAGGAAATAAAATGCAGGACTTATTCAGTAAACTTAGCAAAGTTGCAGGAGCAACGGCAGATACGGCAACAAACAAGGTCGAAGAGTTTCGTGAGGTAAACAAACTCAAGGGTGAGCAGAGTGAAATGAAAACGGAATATTCTTCAGTAAAGAGAAAGCTGGCGGATTACGTATTCAAAAAATACCAGGAGGGAGAACTGGAGGATGAAACTCTTAAGGAATTCTGTGAAAAGATGCAGAGCCTTAGGGATTCCATCGATCAGATTGATGAAGATATCAAGGAAGTGAAGAAGTCTTACCAGGATAAGGCCTACGCCAAAGCTGAAGAAAAAGATAGACTTTAAAAGATCACAACACGAGATGACATAGGGGCAATTGTTCCGGCATTTTGTGATGAAAAATACATGGGGATGTACAGGTTTCGACGGGGGTGTGGAAACCGGATAAGCGAGTCGAAGTTGCCAGTCTTCGTTAAAAGGGCACGTTAAAGATAAACGCTAAAACTAAAAACAATTTCGCACTGGCAGCATAGTTCTGCCCCGCGCGTCAGCCACTTTCCACCTGCAGTGAGTGAACCTGGCGTCAAACATGCAGGAAACCTTCGTGTGAGCTCCCGGTAGCGCGAAGGACTTACGGGATAGCGGATTTTTCAGCCTGCTTATGGGCGGTTGATGAAGCGAAACAATAAAGCATAAGATGCACTCGGAGAAAGTACGGTGAAAATGCTTTCGGACATGGGTTCGATTCCCATCATCTCCACCACAAATACAAAATGGGCCAAGGGCCCATTTTGTATTTGTGCCGAAGGATTGGGGGAATCGAACCCATGTAATGGGTGAGAAATTCCCATGCCGGAATTGCGCGGAGACGGGCGAGTAGGGGAGCCCGGAAACGCAGTGCAATTCGGGACAGCGGAGAGAGGGCGGCGTTGGTAGGCGCACGAACGGAGGAGTGACTGCGGAGCAGGAACGTTCATCTCCACCACCTGGAATGCCTACAGAATTTTGGACAGTATTTTTTGGATATCCAATTCCGTAGGCATTTTTATTTCTTAATTCATCATATTCATTATCGGACAACTGAGTTCAATTCTTGCTATTTTTCTCCTGCCAATCGTATTCCAAATGGTTGGGAGCCTGATAGGTGCAGTTCCTTCATTATTCTTGCTATGCGGCGCTAGCTAAGGTTATATCCTTCCTCCAGTAGTTTGACGCGGATTTTCCTGGTTCCGAATCTGCCCTTGCTTTTTTTGAAACTGCGCGGGATGTGTTCACCCAGTTCGTCGTCTTCCATTTGAGTCAAAGTTTTCTCTGTCATCCGACGAGAATAATAGTAGAACGTGGATTTTCTTACATCCAACGCCTTGCATAGACGATAGATATTGAATTCGTCTTTGTGCTCTGCGATGGTTTTTAGACGCTCCTTAAGTGGGGAAGATGGAGAATATCCGCATATTCGAAAGATTTGATTTTCTATTCGAAGGCGTTCGAGTTCAAGATCCTTAAGGTACTCTTCACGTGGCACTTTGCCAGTGTGGTTCGGTGTGTTCTGCTGAATCCAAAGGTGGA
>JAQVOT010000053.1 GCA_028702415.1 Eubacteriales bacterium | reverse complement strand
GCTTTCATCAAATCCTGCAGCCATAAGCTTTATACCGTTTGACTCATCTTCATTTCCGAAGTAAGTAGACTCACCGAACCATGTGTACTTGTCGGACCAATCATTGGCCGCATATACAAAAGCAGTAACAACATCTCCATTTTTTACTACGTCTGATGCTGACCATGCCGAATTATTATTAATATAATATCCATAAGCACCTGATTTATCTCCAAATAATTCTGAAAGAGACCATGAAGAATAGTTGCTGTTGTAGTATATTTCAACGGTTTTTCCTATACGGCCGCAATATGCTGTTATTACATCTGCGAACGTTACTGCTTCCTCTTCATTTTCATCGAAGGCATCTGAACTTACATTAAGGGTCTCCACACCAAGCGCTGAACCTTTATCTGCACCGTTAACTGTAACTGAAATTGTAACAGGATCACTCAGCGTACTGATTCCCTGTGGCGCTGCAACCGGTAATTCTGTGTCTTCTGCTTCAGGATCTGCAGGTTCTTCCTGCGGTTCATCGACAGCTTCCGTCGTCCCCTGCTCTGGAAACAGTTCTGCAGGTTCTTCTACTTCCGCTGCAAATGCGAATGTCGGCATGAATGCTACTGCAGTCATGAGGCACATAAGCACTGCTAAAAATTTTGCCATTTTCTTTTTCATTATTTTCCTCCTCCGATAATTATGCGTCTTCTTAAAGGAGAAGCAGGGCAGAATGTCTCAACTGAATCTGACGTTCTGCACCTGCAGATGAAAAGTCTTTTTCATCCCGTTGCGGAACCGAACAAAAAAATGCACCCGTTCCAAGTGCATCCAGTAATTTTGTATTCATACAAAAAAATCCGATGTCCTACCTCAGAAGACTAACTATTAACTCACGACAGGTCTACCGACTTAATCTTTTAGGTGCAGTTTTGCACCAACCTACTTGGGCGCCTTCCCAGATTTCTCCAGTGGCATTTGCCCTTTCGTAGATATCACGGTTGCTGAGACACAGTGCCGGATTTTAACCGGCTTCCGATTTGTCTGAGTCCGAATATTAAATTTCTTCAGTCATGATACTATTAAAACTTGAAACAGTCAAGGGCGAAAAACCTCCTTGACAAATCTGTTACAAAGATTTTTCAATGCTGTGGATAAATATAGAACCGATTCTTTTTTATTTGCACTGCTTATTACATTCACATGCATACGGGCAACCAATGCACTTGGCACCGCCCTTCTTTAATTTTACTATGTAGGTGATTGCCAGACCCAGGATTGTTGCCAGGGCCAGGCAGCCTATTATCGTGCTGATTATCATATATATTAACCCCTTTTTTTTGCAGCTAAAGCTGCCTTTGCTTTTGCATCACTGTGTGCAGCGTATTTAGCATCGAATGATGCCCGTACTTTCCTCGAAATAATTACTGTCACAAGAAACATCACCATTATGGCAATCAGTTCGGGAATGGATCCCACCGCCAGTGCACCGGTAGTGATCTAAGTTGTTCCTGTTTTAGACTGTAATAAAGACATATTCGTTCCTTTCTTCGTATGAAGCAATGTGCGGGTTAGTTAGTATTAATTAACTTTAACTTTTTTATATTTAGTCCGCACTAACCCGTCAATAGTATTTCTGTTTTTTAATTAAAAAAGTGACAAAATAACGGGTATTTTGCCACTTCTAATTCAGAACAGGTTTTTATCCTTGAGCCACTCAATGCTGTTTTCGATGTTCAGCACTTCCATGGTAATAGTCGTATCCGGTTTACAGTATTTAATCACTCCATCCAGCACTTCTTTCATGTCAATGATGCCATCCATTAGCTCCTTATGAAAATCTCCGGTTCCGTCATTGTTATGAATGTGCAGATGCTTCAAATGTGGTGCCATCACTTCAAGCCATTTAATAATAGACGTTTTACCTGCCGTTCCGGCATCACCGGTTACATCCATGCTGCTTGCGGCACCATTGCAATACACATGGTTAACTACATTGGCATGCCCAACATCCAAACATAGTCCTACCCTGTCGTCGCCAATTTTTTCGGCAATTTCTGTCAGTGTATACGGCTCATCATCCAGAACATTCTCAATGCAAATCTCGAAATCATCCGGCTTGGTCTCCATATATTCCTGCCAAAATTCAACGGATCTAAGCATGTGCCATTCCTTGAAATATACAAATGGAACATAACCGGAGTGTACAATCATCTTCTTGATTCCCAGATCGATAGCAATTTCAGCCGCCTGATTTAGCCTGCTCATTGCAAGTTCTCTGGCTCTATAATCAATTGCTGCCGGATGAAGCTCATTAAAAGGCGCGTGCAAAACCCTCACATCATACTTTTTTACCGTCTGAGAGAGGTCTGCTTTTGCACGAACACCTTTCTCTCCATCCATATTCTCCGCTTGGCAGAAGTGGTCTGATTCAATACCGAGACCATGAGCTTCCGCAACATCGCGCCAGTTTTCACACATGGTGGCAATGCAGAATCTTTCTTTTAATCCCCCGGGCATGTTTACATTCCTTCCGCGAATTCCCAGACAATTTCGTCGCCGTCATTTACTTCCATCATGTCGCAGTAGTCCATGGACATTTCACCATTAACAGTGTACATCCATCCGCTTGTCTTGCCCTTGTCACCGTTTGCAAGGCCTTCTATAGCCTCGATAGACAGTCCGTTCCCCGTGTCCTCAGCAGAAATCGCCAGACCTGTTTTCGTGAGGATATCGTATACGGTGTCGCCCTCAACGATATCATATTCCGCATCCTGCATCTGATCCTGAACGGTGATGGTGCAGGTGCCTACAATATCCCCGCCATTGTCCTCGCTGCTGCCCCCGCAACCCGCCATACCGAAGCAGAAAACCATAACCATTACAACTGCACAAATTACTTTTGACATTTTCTTAGCCATTTCAATTCCTTTCTTTCAACTACAGCACCACCTGTCAGTGGTCGCTGATAATGAACAATGTCTACTTCACCTTAGGACAGAATGAAAAAAATACACCCGTTCCGAGTGTATCCAGTGGTTTTGCATTAATACAAAAAAATCCGCTGTCCCACCTCAGAAGACAAACTTTTTCTCATGACAGGTCTACCGACTTAATCTTTCAGGTGCACTTTCACACCAGCCTACTTGGCGCCTTCCCAGATTTCTCCAGTGGCCTTTGCCATTTCGTAAATATCACGGTTGCTGAGACACAGTGCCGGATTCTAACCGGCTTCCGATTTGTCAGAGTCTGAATATTTAATTTACTCGTCTATAATAACCCCTGGCAATGAGTCGGTCAAGTGTGTTTTTACATTTCAACATTATCTACTTGATCTCCAATCAACATTATCTACTTGATCTCCAGCATCACCGGGCAGTGGTCGCTACCCATTACTTCCGTCAATATATCCACCGAAACAAGCCTGTCCTCAAGTGCTTTTGATGTGAGGAAGTAGTCAATACGCCACCCGGCATTGTTTACTCTGGCATTGGAACGGTAGCTCCACCAGGAGTACACTCCCGGAAGGTCCGGGTTGAAATAACGCCATGTATCGATGAAACCCGCTCCCAGAAGCTCTGTCATCTTGCCACGTTCCTCATCCGAGAAACCGGCGTTGCCTCGATTTGTCTTAGGGTTCTTAAGGTCTATTTCTTCATGAGCAACGTTCATGTCACCGCATATTACCACCGGCTTGGATTTTTCAAGGCCCTTTACATAGTCTCTGAAAGCATCCTCCCAGCTCATTCTGTAGTCGATTCGTTTCAGTTCGGGCTGTGCATTTGGTACATACACATTCACCAGGTAGAAATCACCATACTCGCAGGTAATGGTTCTCCCTTCCTTGTCGTGCTCGTCTTTTTTTAGGCCATAGGAAACCGAAATGGGTTCTTCCTTTGTGAAAACAGCAGTTCCCGAATAGCCCTTCTTTTCAGCTGAGAACCAGTACTGATGATATCCATCGGTTGGCACCTCCGCCTGGCCCTCCTGCATCTTTGTTTCCTGTACGCACAGGATATCCGGACTTTCTGCTTTTACAAAATCCAAAAATCCTTTTTTCATCGCGGCTCTTATGCCGTTAACATTCCATGATATAAGTTTCATTTTGTCCTCCTTAAAATTCTGCTGACTTCGGTGTTCTCGGGAATGGCAGTACGTCTCTGATGTTGCTCATGCCGGTCATGTACATCAGAATTCTTTCGAAGCCCAGTCCAAAACCAGAATGCTTTACTCCTCCGTATTTTCTGAGTTCCATGTACCACCAGTAATTTTCGGTGGTCATTCCTGTTTCTTCGATTCTCCCCTTGAGAACATCGTAACGTTCCTCTCTCTGTGATCCACCGATAATCTCCCCCACTCCGGGGACAAGCAAGTCGCAGGCGGCAACTGTCCTGTTGTCATCATTCAATCTCATGTAGAAGGCTTTGATTTCTTTAGGGTAATCGGTAACGAAGGCAGGTCTTCCGAAAACCTTTTCTGTTATGTATCTTTCATGTTCAGTCTGAAGATCCAAACCCCATTCAACAGGGTATTCAAATTTCTCACCGCTCTTTTTGAGGATGTCCACAGCCTCTGTGTATGTGATTCGTGCAAAATCTGAATTGACTATATTATCAAGTCTTTCCAGAAGCCCCTTGTCTATGAACTGATTAAAAAACTGCATTTCTTCAGGGCATTCTGTCATAACATAATTGATAACATACTTGATCATTTCTTCAGCAATATCCATGTTCCCTTCCAGATCGCAGAATGCCATTTCAGGTTCAACCATCCAGAACTCTGAGGCATGTCTTGCTGTGAATGAGTTTTCCGCTCTGAAAGTAGGTCCGAATGTATATATGTCTCTGAATGCCAGCGCGAAGGTTTCACCGTTAAGTTGTCCGCTTACTGTCAGGTTGGCGCGCTTGCCGAAGAAATCCTTAGAGTAATCGACGCTTCCGTCTTCCTTTCTTGGCGGATTCTCCATGTCCAGAGTTGTTACCTGGAACATCTCACCTGCTCCTTCGCAGTCGCTGGCAGTAATTATTGGGGTATTTGCATATACGAAGTGCCTGTCCTGGAAGAACTTGTGCAGTGCATACGCTGTTACGGATCTTACTCTGAATACTGCCGCGAATGTATTGGAACGAGGTCTCAGGTGGGCAATTTCACGGAGAAATTCCATTGAATGTTTCTTCTTCTGAAGTGGATAGTCAGGATCTGAACCGGCTTCAATTTCTATTGCCTTTGCTTTAACTTCGAAGGGCTGCCCGGCATCAGGTGTCAGCAGGAAAGTACCTGTTACATTAAGTGCTGCCGCAATTGGAGCCTTTGAAATCTCAGTGAAATTTTCCAAAAATTCATCTTCATAAACAATCTGAAGAGATTTGAAAAACGAACCGTCATTTAGTTCAACAAAACCGAATTTGTTTGATCCCCTATTGGTTTTTATCCATCCTCTTACATTAATTTCCTGACCCGCAAATTTCTCGCTCTCTCTGAATAACTGTCTTACCGTTACCCCTGTCATTGTTTTTCTCCTTTTTATTGTTTTTCTTCTTTATGCCTTATGATGAAATACGCTGCCAGTGTCACTGCTCCTGTCAAGGCCCAGGTAATAGGGTATATGTCCATAAGCATTTCGAAGGAACCACTATTCTGAAACATTGTGAATATCCATGCGATACGCAGCACGCAGGTGCCGAACACTGAAATGACTGCCGGCAGTGTTGAGTGTCCCATGCCTCTCAAGGATGCCCCGCTGATTTCATAGGAGTTTGCAATCCACTGAAATATTAGAACTCTCTGCATTCTTATGTAGGCCCAATACGCAACGGAAGGGACAGCTGTGAATAGCCCGATGAGAACTGCTCTTCCTGCGAAGAATCCCAGATTAAAGGTCAGAGTTGTGATGCCGCCCATTATCATTCCCAGCCGCCATATTTTGCGGCAGCGTTTCATGTTACGGGCCCCGTAGTTCTGCCCCGTGAAGGTCATTGTGGTCTGAACGAAGGCATTCAGAACAAAATAGCAGAAATATTCAAAATTAAGTGCTGCAGATGAACCTGCAATGGCTTCGGATCCGAACCCGTTTATAGCTGCCTGAATAAACACGTTTGAAAGGGAAAATACCATCCCCTGTATACCTGATGGCAGACCTATCCGTATTATTCTTGTGATCTGTTCTTTATGAAATTTGAGTTTCTTTATATCTAGTCTGAACTCATCGGTTTCATGGGTAAGCATCCGGATGATCATGGCAGAACTGATGATATTGGCAATTATGGTTGCCACAGCAACGCCTGTTACATCCCAGTGAAAAACTGCAACAAACAGAAGATTCAGCCCTATCTTGACGACTCCACCCACAGCCAGACAGATAAGGGGTCTTAGGGTGTCACCTTTGCTCCTCATTATTGATGCACAGAAATTGTATAGTGCCATCAGCGGAATCCCTGCGAAGTAGATTCTCAGGTATCTGGTGGCCAGATATATTACATCAGGGGGAGAATGCATGGCATTGAGAATGGGCAATGCTGTAAACACGCCAACAAGTCCAAAGAACAAACCTCCAACCAGTGCAATCAGCACCGTGGTGTGTACAGTAGCTCTGACTTTGTCTCGCCTTCCCTGTCCGATGTAGTTGGCGATTACCACATTGGCACCAATTGACATTCCCACCAGAAGGTTAACGACCAAATTTATTATGGGTCCGTTGCTTCCTACTGCCGCCATGGCCTGAGGACCCGCAAACTGCCCTATTATTGCAACGTCTATAGCGTTGAAAAGCTGCTGCAGTGTGCTGGTCATCAAAATTGGAATGGCGAAGAGAATCATCTTCTTCAGAAGCGGCCCGTCTAACATGTCTATCTGATTCTTTTTCTTCATATGTACCATTATAGCACTAAGGTATGTATTTTTTTGTTGACTTTATGATAAATCAAAATATATGGGTTTTTGTGATAAATAAAAAAAGGCAGAGGGCTTCTTCCTCTGCCTTGCAAGTCCGGTTTTCACCTTGAGCCTGACCTTGGGCTTAATACAGCTTGGCTCCTGCCGGAATTCTTGGATCAACCATGAGCAGGTGAAGCTTCTCTTCACCCTCCTCTTCGTGAACCGCTGAAATCAGCATGCCGCATGACTCTATTCCCATCATCGGGCGAGGCGGCAGGTTAACGATTGCGATTGCCGTCTTATCTACCAGCTGTTCGGGTTCATAATATTCACGAATGCCTGAAAGGATGATTCTGTCTTTGCCTGTACCATCATCAAGAACAAACCGCAGAAGCTTCTTGCTCTTTGGTACCGCTTCGCATTCCTTGATTTTTACCGCTCGGAAGTCGGATTTGCTGAATGTATCAAAGTCAACTTCATCTTCAAACAGGGGTTCAATTTCAACCTTTGAGAAGTCGATTTCAACAACTTCCTCCTCCCCCGGTACTGCAGCCGGTATTTCTGCCGCCTTCTTATCTGACTCAAGAGGCTTCATTGTCGGGAACAGGATA
>JAQVOT010000052.1 GCA_028702415.1 Eubacteriales bacterium | reverse complement strand
AACAATACTGATTATTATGTTCTTTTATGAAAACTCTGTGGAAAAAAGCAAAATGCACCTTGCTCTCAGGTGTCAGGCAGGACAGGCTACCGAAAAAACAGTTTACTATATTGACGGTATTCAGACAGATGCCGGAAACATATGGGACGGAAATATTTCAGTAAGTCACCGGGGTCTATATATGATTGTATCAGGCGATCAAACCGTTTCTATTATTCACAAAGGCTTGCTACGTAACCGGGTGGATAATGAAATCTATGGTAAATGGGATGCTATAGACTCTGCAATGATCAGGAGGCAAAAGTGATTAGCTTAATTAGAGGCAGGAATGGAAGCAGCCCAGTATTTCTCTCAATTATTCTGGCAGCCCTTATGGCGATTACCCTTTCTCTGGTTTATTCCGCAAGACAGGTGGCTGTGTTCAGTGTTGCAGACGGAACATTTAATCTGGCGGGGAATTCTGTACTTTCTGAATACGATTATTACATTGAAAGAGACTACGGTCTTTTCCTGATTCAGGGAACCAATGAACAGCTCTCACGAAAGCTACAGAGATACGCAGGTAATACACTTGATCATCCTGATAAAATCAAACTTACTAAAGCCTCTGTTAATGCAGGAAGATTCAATGCAACATCTCTTACTGCTATAAAACAGCAGATACAGGATCACATGAAATCTCTGTCTGCCGTCAGCGCGGCAATAAAGCATGAAGATAAGGTCGAGTCATCTGAAGAGAAAATGCAATATCGCACTCTGCGCCATGGCCCCACCATTACCAGCCTTCCATCAAGAGCATTGCCGGATAAAAACATACTTGCTGCTGCGAAAAAAATCGGTGAAAGTCTCAAAAATCCTGAACTGTTTTTTCGTTCAGGTACAAGTAAATACATTATGGACAGTTATATTCTTCATAAATTCAACAACAATATATATACAATTGATCCGAATCATTTTTTTAGCAATGAAGTTGAATATATTATCTGTGGTGGTCTATCTGATGAAAAAAATGGAGAGCAGACAGATATGGCTATAAAAGCTATCCGTGTTGGACTTAACCTTCAGCACATATATACAAATCCCGAAAAGACGGCGGCTGTACAGGCTGCCGCAGAAATACTGACTCCCGGAATACTGGGAACCGTGACACAGCTAGGCATATCAACTGTTTGGGCTACGGCAGAAGCTGCAAATGATGTGGCTCTGCTTCATGAAGGATATAAGGTGCCAATAATTAAAGACAAGCTCAGTTGGGCAATAGATCTGGATGCTTTAATTGAGGGATACAATTCCGGGAAAGCTTATGTTGCACCTGCCGTAAACAAAGGCAGAGAATATGAAGACTACCTGCGCATTCTTCTGTTTATAAAAGATGACAATATGAAAACCGGGCGCATTCTGGACCTTATCCAGATAAACATGCGAAAAAACTACGATAAAAATTTCCTTGTACAGGAGTGTGCGACAGGTATCTCAATTGATGGAACCGTAAACGGCAAAGATTTCACATATGACAAGATGTATTAACAAAAGAGGCTTCTACACTGTAGAGGCGGCCATATTCCTTCCTCTGGTTATTCTGGCGGTTCTAACCTTGGGATATTATATTAGGATAGACAGCCTCTGGGAAACATCACTTCACGAAACTCTCGACACTTGTAACCGCGCCGCAGCTCTTGGAGAAACCGGCATCCACGCCAGAAGTATACATGAAACAGTCAACCTGAATCTTCCTGCAGGATTTTTAAATCAGGCAGAAATAGAAGGCAGTATAGTGTATCGGGATTTTATTGGGAAAAAATATCCCGCAAATGGAATGGGTTCCGAAGAGCTGGAAAAAAACACCGTTTCAAAAGAAGTCTGGATATTTCCTCAAAGCGGAATCAGATACCATAAAGAGTACTGCACATATGTGAAGGCATCGGTACACAGTTGTCTTCTGACTTCTGCAATAAAGCGACGCTACAAACCCTGTGGCCTTTGCCATTCAGAAAAAATACCTGCCGGAAGCATTGTCTTTTGCTTTTATGGTGAGGATACTTCTTATCATTATGGCAGCTGCAGGTCAATCACGCATCATACAACGGTAATCGACAAAAGTGAAGCTGAAGATAAAGGTTATACTCCCTGCAGTAAATGCGGCGGGGCATAGAAGTCAAAAAGTCAAAATGAGTCGCGGGACACGTCCCCAAAACTCACCCAAAACTCATCTGGTTGAGTTTTGGGGACGTGTCCGAAAACTCATTTAGGCAAAACAATGGGAAAGGAATAATCTACTATGTGGGAAAACAACGAATATAAAATGTGTATGCGGGAAGAATCCATTCTGGATTATGAACGAGTTATGCTATCTTCGGGAGAATGTAATTATCTGATTCCAATGCTGTTTATAGGAGAAAAAGATAAGCTTACAGCATACTACGATTGCAGGGGCTTTGTCCCTCTCAGCAGATATAAAATCGAAAAAACAACAGATGCGCTTTATATTATGGAAAAAGTATTATTAATTATGAGCAATGTGATTGAATATCTTATTACTCCGTCAAAGATCCTGCTTACTACAGACACGGTTTTTTATGATACAGAAAGTGAAAAAATTAAAATCGCCTATGTACCGGCAGATGACAATCAGGACAGTCTAAGGCGAAATCTGATTAATATTATTGCTCAGCTCAAGGCGGAAATCTGTGATGGTCAGGGTGAATATCTCGATCGTCTGGCAAATCTTGTTTATGCCAATAATTATACACTGAGAGATCTGGTTAACAAACTTGGCCTTCTGAGACGTGAGCTTTATTCTGAAACCAGCGCTTCTTCGTGAAGAAATAACATATCGGTACAAGGTACATGTAGAACGCCCATGGTAAAGCCCCTATTCCCACGCCTAAGAAAGTCAGAGGAACGCTACCGGCAATGCATCATGGAATAAGTCCTACGATTATAATTACCGTGTTCTCAATATCGATGGCGAGTTCCTGACGACTGTATCCTGTATTAAGATATGGTTTTGTCAGGAGGTCATTGCACATTAGTGTTGCAATTGTCTGGTTACAAAACACAACACAACTTGCCACACTGACAAGAAATGCAGTAGCATATCGGCCTGTCTTTGTGCAGCATTTCTCTATAATTTTAAGAAGATCCTTCATCATATCTGTACGGTTAAATATTCCTGAATATGCACAGGAAATTACAAGAATGGCAACAATCTCAAGCATGGACGCAAGTCCACCGCCATCCAGAATTGCAGACAGCCCTTCTCCACTGGAATGGTAGCCCAAAATCAGTATTTTGAATATTGATAGCAGCGATACTTTCTCAACCGCAAAGGCTACCGCAACACTGGACAAAATACTGATGCTTATTGACAAGATTACTCCCACCTTGAACAAAGGCAGCGCCAACATCAATACGGCCGGAAAAAATGCCCATGGAGAAAGGGTGAATTGCTCTTCGAATGCCTGTATTACTCCTGCATCAACATGGCTGATTGGATTCATTATGGAAACTGCAATATAAGCTGCCATTGTAATGGCAAAAGGCAGAATTGAAGTTTTCATCATCAGTCGAACATTCTCCAGAATATTCGTTTTTGTCACTCCCGCCACCATATTTGCACTTGATGATACCGGGGATCCTCTATCCCCGAAATATATCCCTGACATAACAACCCCGGCTGCAATAATCGGATCGACACCACCGCTTCTGGCAAGTGCCAAAAAAATTACTCCAACTGTACCTGCTACTCCAAATGATGTCCCCAGTGCGTAACTGAGCAGACATGACAACAGGAAAGTGATGATAAGAAACAGTGGAGGAACAATAATCTTCATACCATAATATACAAAAACAGTAATTGTACCACTGACCCTCCATGCGGCAGTAATAAAGCCGATAATCAGCATCACTTCTATTACTATCAATGAGTCCTTTATGGAACCCCAGCTGTTCTTTGCAAGTTCAATAATCCCGGCAGCCGTTCCCATTTTTTCGTTTTTCTTCAACAAGCTGAGCCCCAGAATTGTGAATAGCAAAAGTCCTACCAGCAGAGCCCACACCATGGAGTGCTCCGTGATAATCATCGCAATCATGAATCCTATAAAAATAACAAACGCAATTATAAGTCCCATCAACCAATCCTAAAAAAATATGTGACGATTATAACACAAAAAAAGTGTGCCGTTATAACCGGCACACAATTCTATTTGATTATTCTCCTTTTGGTGCTTCCTTCGTTCCGAAGTCAACAACAACATTTTCTCTTTCTTGAGCATCATCCACTTCGTACATCTTGTACCTTTCAAAGTTGAAAATACCGGCAATGATGTTGGTTGGGAATGATTCAACTGCCGTATTCATCTGTCTTACGCAGCCATTGTAATATTTACGGCTGTCAGCAATATCACTTTCAATAAGGTTTAGCTGTTTCTGCAAATCCATGAAGTTCTCATTTGCCTTCAGCAGTGGATAAGCTTCAGCTGTAGCAATAAGATTGCCCAGAAATCCGCTCATCTGCTGGTTGGCATCAACCTTTTCGTTTGCAGACATTGAGTCATAGTTTTTACTGCGAAGGCTTGTGATTTTCTCAAAAGTTTCCTTTTCATGCTCCGCATATCCCTTTACTGTGTTTACCAGATTAGGAACCAGATCCCATCTCTTTTTAAGATAAACATCCATAGTTGCAAAAGCTTCTTCAATCTTGTTCTTCATCTTTACGAAATTGTTATACGCAATGATGAGTAAGATTCCCAGAATTACTATTAACGCAGCAACAATAATTCCAATAATTGTTCCAAAACTCATTTTATTTCCTCCTTCTTCTCTAACAGATATCTCTTATGGTATTTCAATCGAGTATAATCCATTATTTTATTATAGTACACGGGGTTTGAAAGGCCTCCCACAACTCCCACTATCGGAAGCCCCTGTATGAATTTCATTACCAGCATCTCCAATGCGAAAGCATCGGCCGTTATGCCAATCTGCTCCTGAATCTCATCAGAATCCGGAATCTTAAGATTCTTAATCAGCTCATCCACCTCCATATCTGCCTCCAGCCATTTCTCACGTTTCTGAATCGCAGCAGACATCATCTTCAGGATGAAAACCCTTTCCTCCGGTTTTTTGTAGTCATACCCGTACTTAAGAGCAATCTCATAAACCGATTGTAACAGAAATCCAATAAAAAGGACAATATCCGGGAGCCCTATCCCAAGTGCTCCCAGCCCCACACCTTCAGCTGTGGTGATAATCGATTTCCATCGGTTTGATTTTGATACTTTATTTCTGAACCTGCGCAGTTCCCGCTGTGTCTTTATTTTGTCCACGGCATGGTTTTGCTCTTCGAAATCCTTAATAAGGCTTTCCTTATTGTAGGTTTTCTCAATAACGTCCACGCCCTTCTCAAATATTATAGTAAAGGCAGTCGCAAAAGCAGCCCTAAGATTAACGTAAATCTTGTAGGGAATTACGCTTTCCAAAGCTTTTTTCCATGACACATCAGAAACCATAGCTTGCTTTTGAAGCTTCTGCTCACATTTCTGTATGTACTTTAATTCTTTTTCGCATGCGGCGAGGAATTGAGTATTGTCCATACTGGTATTATAGCAGATAAACCTAGTTTATTGATATAAAAAAATGGCTGCGACGTATTATCAGATTTCTTGTAAGATTAACCAATTTATGGTATTATATTCAAACCTGTACACAAAAAATTTCATTGATGTGATCGCCATTTGAGCTTATATCAGAAATGAAAAAACAGGGTAGATAGCCTGATTAAACTGACACTTGAATAGTCTATGAAAGGATACTGCACTAAATGAGACATGTTAATACAAAACCTGTTTTAATACTCATGTTTTGTGCAGTCTTTGCTTTTTCGCTTATAGGATGCGGCAGTGCTAAGGACGGCTCCACTTCCGGCGGTGGCAGAGGTTCAACAACGGAATTTCCTATTCCGGAAGCTTCCGGAGAGCTAACCTTCGGTGGCGGCGGCGTATCTGTTGATGTATCCAATACTTCCGATGGTTACATAATGGTAAAGTATTCGGGATCCGCTGCAAAGATCAAGGTCCAGATAACCGGAACCGATGGAGAAGTATACACCTATACTGCAAAAAGGGGCGACTGGCAAACTTTCCCCCTTACCACAGGTAATGGCTACTATAAGGTTAATGTGCTGGAAAACGTAAGTGGTGATATGTATACCCTCTCCGCATCCCGGAATATTGAGGTTTCTATCGACAACGAATTTAGTCCATTTCTCTTTCCCAACCAGTATGTATGGTTTACATCCGGTATGAAAGCAATGGATTTAGGAATAGAACTCTCAGAAAAATCCGGAGATGATCTGGGGTTTATTGAAAACACATATGAATATGTGATTAATCACATTTCATACGATTATGACAAGGCAAAAAACATTCCTTTGGATTATATTCCCGATATTGAGGAAACACTTGTATCTGGCAAGGGAATATGCTTTGATTATGCATCTCTTATGGCTTCCATTCTCAGGGCCCAAAATGTGCCTACGAAACTTGAAGTCGGTTATTCCGGTTCTGCCTACCACGCATGGATAAGCGTGTATACCCAGGAAACCGGCTGGATTAAAAACATAATAGAATTTGACGGCCTTAACTGGTCCCTCATGGATCCTACCCTGGCTTCTTCCAATGACGAATCTGCGGTAAAGGATTATGTTGGAGATGGAAGCAATTACACGGTAAAATACAATTATTGATGGAGGTCAAAATGGCTAATCTTAGCAAACCTTTTTCAAACGCAGAGGTCGCAGCATTTTGCGATCAGGTTGCGGTTATTCTCAAGTCGGGGATATCGTCACTTGAGGGAATTACAATAATGCTTGAGGATACCGATTCACATGAGGAGAAAGTCATTCTTGAAGAAATCCTGAGGGGCATACGAAATACAAGCAGTTTCTCCACCGCACTGGCAGATACCAAGATGTTTCCCCAGTACATGGTAAACATGGTGGCGATCGGCGAGGAGACCGGTAAACTTGATGAAGTCACGGAAGCCCTGGCTATACATTATGAGAGGGAAGATCAGTTGGCCAGAAGTATCAGAAATACCATAACCTATCCTCTCATTATGGCAGGAATGATGGTGGTTGTAATCATCGTGCTTCTGGTAAAAGTAATGCCTATTTTCAACCAGGTATTTATACAGCTTGGAACACAGATGACCGGTTTCTCCAAGGCTCTGATGGATATAGGATCAGCCATTAGCAATTACTTTATTGCAATTATAATTATTCTGCTTCTTCTGATCATTGCCGGGGCACTTGCTGTTAAGACAGAAGCAGGCCGTAAGGTAAGCAGAAATCTTGCTTATAAATTCAGGGGAACAAGGGTTATTCTCGAGAATACTGCAGCATGCAGATTCGCGGGAGCAATGGCTCTGACGCTTTCATCCGGACTCCATCCTGACCGGAGTATGGAACTTGTTGAGATTCTCAATGACGACCCTAATTTCAAGGACAAACTGGAGGAATGCAAAAGCAGACTGAAAAAAGGTGAAGATATATCCAAGGCTCTCCACGAAACAGGCATCTTCAGTGGAGTATAT
>JAQVOT010000051.1 GCA_028702415.1 Eubacteriales bacterium | reverse complement strand
ATCTTCGGCCTCAAAGTAAAGTGGAAGGGACGGTCTATAAGGACTGATGAAAAAATATGCGAGTAATCTTTCTATCAGAGGTACTAACAATTCTATTGTGCTTTCTTGTCTGGCCGGTATTGCAAGTTACTGCGGCATTGATATGTTTATATTTACCAGACCGTTTTTTTTCACCTGATTCTTTTTTTTTCCGAACACATCCTTTTGAAAAAGAAGGTCGCGTTTATGATCATATTTTTAGGGTTAGACACTGGAAGCATCTGCTGCCGGATGGAGGAGCAATCTTAAAAAAACGAGGGTTTAAAAAGAAAGAGCTTGAAGGTCATTCTAAAGAGTATTTAAATCGTTTTTTGATTGAATCTGCACGGGGTGAACTTACTCATTGGTTGGCAATCCTTCCCTTCTGGGTTTTTGGCTTTTTCACTCCTCCACGGGTGATCTGGTATATGTTAGTGTATGCATTGCTTGTGAATTTACCCTGCATAATAACACAGAGATACAATCGCCCACGTATTAAAAAATTGCTCAATAGAAATAAAGCCTCCGGGCGAGATGTACAAAAATCATTTTAAAAAATCATTTTAATATAGGAGAGAAAAATTGGATATCATTAAGAAACTGGCAGAAGAATTTAAAATCAGAAAAAATCAGGTAGAAAATACAGTAGCCCTCATAGATGAAGGAAATACAATTCCTTTTATCGCCCGTTACCGAAAGGAAGTAACAGGGGGCCTCGGTGATGAAGTTTTAAGAGATATGGATGAGAGACTTACATATCTACGAGGTCTTGAAGAAAAAAAGGAAGAGGTTATAAGACTCATCCGGGAACAGGGCCAGCTGACAGAAGAACTCGAAGCACATATTCTGGAGGCTGAGGTTTTGCAGAGGGTTGAAGATCTGTATAAACCCTACAAAAAGAAAAAGGCAACCAGAGCCTCCAAGGCAAGGGAAAAGGGTCTGGAACCCCTGGCAGACATCATCTGGGTCCAGAAGGAAAAAGATAAACTGGAAGATATAGCAAAGAAGTTCACTGATGAGATCACCGGGAAAGATAATGGGCTTGAAACTTCGGAAGAAGCTATTCAAGGAGCCTGCGACATTATTGCCGAGAGAATTTCCGATGATCCGGAGGTGAATTCTGCAGTAAGAGAAAAAACAATGGATTCCGGGCTGATTAGGAGTGAAGCTACAGATCCTGAAGAAAAAACCCCATATGAAATGTACTATGAGTTCAGCGAAAAGATATCAAAGATTCCGAACCATAGAGTGCTGGCTATTAACCGTGGGGAGAAGGAAAAGAAACTCAAGGTGAAGGTGGAAACTGACCGTGAAGTTATGGAAAAGCTTATTGAGGCATCTCTCCCCGGCGGAGTTAAAATATCTGAAGCAACAGAGTTTGAAACAGTTCTGAAAAATACAGTCGCGGATTCCTACAAGCGTTTAATTGCACCGTCAATTGAGCGTGAAATGAGAAACATGCTGACAGAAAAAGCTGAGACAGAGGCGGTTAAGCTCTTCGCGAAGAATACAGAAAAGCTTCTCATGGCACCTCCTGTAAAGGGGGCGAAAATTATAGCTATTGACCCGGGATACAGAACCGGCTGCAAGGTAGCTGTCCTGGACGAAACAGGCAGGCTTTGCGCCTATACAACCGTTTACCCAACCCAACCAAAGAAAGAGATAGCCAAAACTGAAGGGACCCTTAAAAAAATGGTGGAGAAATACGGTATCAACACCATAGTAATCGGTAACGGAACAGGATCCCGTGAAACTGAGGAAGTGGTGGCGGATTTCATCAATAAATATGCAAAAGCAAAGCCCGAGGCAGGTAAAATCAGATATACGATTGTTAATGAGGCTGGAGCATCGGTTTATTCCGCTTCGAAGCTGGCAAGTGAAGAGTATCCTGACCTGGATGTAAGCGTCAGAGGGGCCATGTCCCTGGGCAGAAGGCTACAGGATCCTCTGGCAGAGCTTGTTAAGATTCCAACAAAGAGCATCGGCGTTGGGCAGTATCAGCACGATATAAATCAGAAACTGCTTGAAGGTGCACTTGATAATGTGGTGGAAGACTGTGTTAACAGAGTTGGTGTTGAACTTAACACAGCATCTCCTTCATTGCTGGCTCATGTTGCAGGAATTAACATGGGAATAGCAAGGAACATAGTTGCCTTCCGTGAGGAAAATGGCAAATTTACAGACAGAAAGCAACTCAAGAAAGTAGCTAAACTGGGAGAAAAGGCTTATGGTCAGTGTGCAGGCTTTATCCGTATTGCTGAGGGAAAGAATCCTCTGGACAACACAGCCGTTCACCCCGAATCCTATAAAGCTGCAGAGACCCTGTTGGAAAAATTGAAATACGACAAGAAAGCTCTAAAGGGGGAAAATGCAGGTTTCGCGGATATTGAAGATCGTTTTTGGGATATGTATGGTGAGGAGGAGAAAGCAAAAGTTAAAGGGGGTCCTTTGAAAGGGTTTGCGGTATTAAATGAAATTACCGGGAATTCAGGGGGCGAAAAACCTAAACGAAACATGAAGAAGGCTATTGAAAAGCTGGCCGCGGATCTTGGGATAGGTGTACCAACCCTGACAGACATCATCGCAGAGATGAAAAAGCCCGGAAGAGATCCACGTGAAGATGCCCCGGAGGTGATATTCAGAAATGATGTCAAGTCATTTGATGACCTTAAGATAGATATGGAACTTGAGGGAACAGTGAGAAACGTTGTTGATTTCGGAGCCTTTGTTGATATCGGTGTCAAGAATGATGGCCTGGTTCATATCAGTGAGATCAGCAATAAATATATAAAACATCCGATGGAAGTTGTATCTGTTGGCGATACGGTTAAGGTCAGAATCATAAAAATAGATTATGAAAAACAGAAAATCGGACTCAGCATGAAGCTATGATTTTTAATGAAAAATAGAACTGTATATTTTCTGAAAGGCAGAAAAAATGATAAAGATATTTGAAACAGGTGACCTGCATATAGGTAAAAAATACAATAGCTACCCCGACATTAGGGAACAATTGATTAACAGTAGATTCGAATGCCTTGAACGAATGGTTAGAATCGCTGATGACGAGGGTTGCGGTATTTTTGTTATGGCAGGAGATACCTTCGACAATGTCAGCAGCATCAAGGTATCCGATGTGAGAAAAGTGGTTGGGATACTGGCGAAGTTTTCGGGAAACGTTCTTGTGCTGCCCGGAAATCACGACTATTACACTGATGAAGCTAAGGTATGGATGGATTTCAAAAAGGCCATGGATGGCTTAGATCACAACATTACTATTCTGAATGAATTCAAACCTTACGATTTTCAAACAGGTGAAGATCAGCTTCGAATATTTCCTGCATATTGCCAGTCAAAGCATTCCGGGGAAAACAATCTTGACTGGATCAGAAATGAAAATATTGACCGCAGCATATGCAATATAGGTATAGCCCATGGAGCAATTAAAGGTCTGACTCCGGATGCCAACGGGGAGTATTTTCTTATGGAAGAGACAGAACTGTCGGAAATACCGGTTGATGCCTGGATTATAGGACACACCCACATTCAGTACCCGGAAATTACGGAAGGCAGTGAGGAACGGGGCTACAAAATCTACAATGCAGGAACACCGGAGCAGCTGGATCTTCACAATAATACAGAGGGCCTCGCTTTTTTGATTTCCGTAGATAAGACCGATGGACGTGCTGATGTTCTGGCAAAGGCAGTAAAAACAGGAGTAATACGATTCTATGACAGGAGGGTAAAGCTTGAACCCGCAGAAGGTGCTATGGAAAGAGCATCGCTGGAAACAGCTTACGACCTTGATACAAACTCGATTGTTCGAATCAGGCTGCAGGGAACAGTTCTTCCGGAGGACTATGAGAACAGGAACAGACTATTTGGAACACTAAAGGAAAAGGTAATGAGCTATGAAATACGGGATGAAGATTTAAGCGAGCAGATAAGCCTTGAAAAAATTCGTGCCGAATTTCCTGAGATAGGAATTGCAGCAGAGCTTCTGGAGAATCTCATGGATGATCCAACAGAAACTCAAATGGCATATGAACTCCTCAACGAGTGCAGAGAATAACTGAAGGAAAAGGGAAATGATAATTAATAAAGTAAGCTGCGATCAATTCGCAGGATTGACAAATAAAGAATTGGCATTTAATAGAGGAATGAATATAATCCTGGGGAAAAACGAATCGGGAAAAACAACAATGGTGGACCTTATTTACAGTCTGCTTCTTGAAGATAATAATGTGAGCAGATCCAGCAGTTTCGTAAAGACGTATTTTCCCAGAAAAGTCCATGGGCCTGCAGGGGATTTCATTAAGGGCAGAATTGGTTTTGCAACTGAAAACGGAGAATATGTTCTAACAAAAACCTGGGATCATGGCCGGGGTGAGGTTATGCTCACATACCCAAACGGATCTTCAGTGAGGGATGGGGAGACAATTAACAAGACCCTTGCAGAAGAGATGGTTTATGGCAGAGGCATGTACGATGAGGTTATGTTCGCTTCGCAGAAACGTGTTATGACCCTGATGCAGAGCCTCTTCGTTTCCGGCATGGCAAAGCTTTCAAAGGAAGACAGGGAAATTGTCGGCACCAAAACGGATATCGCATCGGGCATAGCAAATGCGGTTGCAGGTACGGGGGGATTTCATGTTGAGAAGCTAGAAAAAAAACTTCAGGAAAAGCTGGAACTTTATGGAGAAAAATGGGACATGGAATTGGATGAACCAATAGACGGTGCCCGGAGGAGGGGCATAAAAAATAAGTGGTCGTGCGCGACAACGAAGCTGGCTGATGAGGGTAAAAGGGCGCTGGTTCTCAGAGCATACTATGATACTGAAGAAATAGTACAAAAGCAGAGGGATGCTATTGTGGCCGAAAAAGCTGTTGAAGCTGTAAACGCCAGACTAACATATTCAAAGAAAGAGCTATATGAAATCAAGACGAGAAGAGAAAACTTTATCAATGTAAAGGGTAATCTGGATAACTACCAGAACATAACGGGGCGTATAAAAGATGCAGTTGAAAGTCTCAGGACCATGAAGGCTGATGCAGAGAAGTGGCCAAAAGCAGAAAATGCAAAGGCTAAGGCCCTTGAACTGGAAAACAAACAGAAAGACGCCAAGTGTATTGAACTTTATGACAGCTTTAAAAGCATAGAGGATAGAATCGAAGCAATTTCTCAGGATATAGCGGAACTGGGAAGTATCGGCGATGATGTCATTAATGATTGCCGCAGAATGGGGAAGAAGATTATAGAGCACAACGGCAAACTTCAGGGACTAAATCTGACAGCCAGAATGAAGCAGCTGGGGACTCAGGTGCCGGAGATACGCGGCTTAGAGGACGGCGGTGTTATAGCAGCAGGAAATATTGAGATTACTATAAAAGAAGCTGTTGAGATTCTTGTGCCGGGAGTTATGGAATTACAGCTGGCACCAGAGGGAGTGGATGTTGACCAGATTAGAGTTGAACTTGCTCAGGTAAAACAAGCTTATGAAAAAATACTGGCAGAGCATGGGGTGACCGACGAAGAGGAACTTTTGAAAAAGAAGCGCAGGATAGAATCTCTGGAAAATGAGAAATCCGGGCTTGAAGCTGAGCTCCGCAGCAAGTTTGCAGGAATCGATTGGGATACATTAGAAAAGAACAGAATGGCTCTAGGGGGGAATGTGATGAGATTTTCAGAGGTAACTGAACTAATACATAATCTCTGTGGAGAGCAAGATCTGGGTAAATTCATAGGTGCCCAGGGGGCAATTATCGATTACTGTTCCGGAAAATACGGCAGCATCGGACAGCTCCAGAATCTGATCCTTGAGAAAACGGCAGACATGGAAAGATTTCAGGGAAAGCTGGCAGAGGCAAAGGATGTTCCAGAAGAGTTCAAAAAAATAGAGGACCTTGAAGATTTTGGGGCAGAGCTTAAAGAAAAAGAAGAAGATGCGGAGGATTATATTGCGGAATTGAGAAAAGAACTTTCCGCTAGAGAACGTCAGCTTGGAGAGCAGTCTGCAGAGGAATATTCAGGACAACTTGAGGAGGCTCAGGAAAAATTCAAAGCACATAAAGAGGCGTACAGACATTGGATGCATATAGCAAAGGTTTTTGGAAAGCTGAAAGAGGGAAGGAATGAATCCATTGGGGACATAGAAAATAAGTTCAGAGAAAACCTGGAATTGATGTCAGAAGGGAATATCAGGCTCAGAGATTTTAACGAGAATATGGACGCAACAATATCCAGTGGCAACAACAGACTGGATGCAGACATTCTGTCGGAGGGAACAAAGGGTACCATTGCTCTGGCACTGAGACTTGCTATACTTGAGTACCTTTATCCCGATGGCGGTGGAATGGCCGTGTTCGATGATCCCTTTACGGACATGGACCCGGAAAGGCGAACCCGGGCCTGTGGGCTTCTGAAGAGATTTGCTGAGAATAATCAGGTGATATTCGCAACCTGTGATGAGAAATACCTTGAAGATTTAGGTGGAAATCTGGTTGAGATGTAAGGCAAAAGCCTGGGGGAGGACAAAATGAAGAAATTAAAACTGGCACTTATGGGTTTCGGAAACGTGGGGCAGGCATTTGCCGAAATGCTTCTGGAAAAACATGATGAAATAGTAGAAAAATACGAGAGGGATGTGATCGTAACAGTAATTACTACCGCAACAAAGGGAAAAATGTACGATCCCCAGGGTATCGATCTTGTTAAGACACTGAAGGATTTGGAAAAGACGGGAAAGTTTGATGAAAATTCAGTAACAGATGTTATTGAAGAGAAACTTCTGGCTGAGGCGGACTACGACTGTCTGATGGAACTGACACCCCTTGACATTTTCACCGGACAGCCTGCAACGGATCACATCAGATGTGCTCTCGGCAGAGGAAAGCATGCCATAACAGCAAACAAGGGTCCTGTAGCATGGTATTTTAGTGAACTTAGAGACCTGGCTGAATCAAAGAGAGTTGGCTTTTTCTACGAGACGGTTGTTATGGATGGTACGCCGGTGTTTAACCTTGTGGAACATACTCTGAAGATGGCAAAGGTCACAGAAGTGGCCGGAATTCTAAATAGCACCACGAACTTCATTCTTGAGGAAATGGAAAAGGGCTGCGCAATGGACGATATTATGGACAGGGGACGCAAGATGGGCTTCATAGAAGCAGATCCTGCCATGGACATCGAAGGATATGACGCCGCCGGGAAAGTGACTGCACTGCTGAATGTGTTAATGGATGCGGGAATTACACCGGATCAGGTTGACAGAAAAGGAATAGAGGACATCACTATCGAAGATATTAATGATGCAAAAACAAGAGGAAATGTAATTAAACTCCTCTGCAGGGGTACATTTGATGAAAACGGCAATGTAATTGCTACAGTCAGACCGGAAGAGGTTCCGAAAACAGATATGCTGGCATCAGTTAACAGTACCACATCGGTGATATCCATTACCACGGATCTGATGAAGAAAAATTCCATTGTTGAACACGAGCCGGAAATTGCCCAGACAGCATATGGGGTTTTTGGTGATATGTTGCGAGTAATTGAATTGGAAAGTTAATGAAAATGTGTTACAATACTTTAGTCGGGCGGATGTGGTGTAGTGGTAACATATCAGCTTCCCAAGCTGAGGTTGGGGGTTCGATTCCCCTCATCCGCTCCATTATTCTTCTGACACGATATTCATGGTGACTTGAAAAAGTAACTTCACAATGTAAAACTAAATTCACAGTGAACGAATAAATTCACAATGCCAAGGGCTCAGGACAATATCCAGAGTCCTTT
>JAQVOT010000050.1 GCA_028702415.1 Eubacteriales bacterium | reverse complement strand
CTGGAGCTTACCTGTCAGTGTGAATTTTATCGCTTCAGGAACCTTGAACCAGGCCTGCCCTGTTGCCATTCCAGCAGCCATGTCAGTGCTTCCGACACCTGTTGAAAAAGCTCCCAGTGCTCCATAGGTACATGTGTGTGAATCAGCCCCTATGATGCAGTCACCTGCCTTTACTATTCCCTGCTCAGGCAGAAGCGCATGTTCGATTCCCATTCTGCCTACATCGTAAAAATTTTCCACACCGAATCTTCTGGCAAAAGTTCTGCATTGCATGCACTGCTCCGCTGCCTTTATATCCTTATTGGGTGTGAAATGGTCCATAACCAGTGAAATTTTCCCTTTGTTAAAGATTCCGTCAAATCCTGCCTTTTCGAACTCGTTGATCGCAACAGGAGTCGTAATATCATTTCCCAGAACCATATCAAGATTCGCTCTTATGAGCTGGCCGGCTACTACACTTTCAAGGCCGGCATGTGCTGCAAGTATTTTTTGGGTCATCGTCATTCCCATATGATTGTTCTCCTCTGTATAATGCCGTCGCTACTCTACAAAATGATCCTTCTTGTTCTGTCTGTTAAGGGCACTTACCAGGGCATTCACCGATGCCAGAATAATGTCCTCGTGGATTCCAACACCCCAGAAAATGTTACCGTTCATGTCCTCAATGCAGACGTAGGCGGCAGCCTTCGAATGAGAATCTGTTGAAAGTGCGTGCTCCGAATATGTAATAAACTTGTAATTAAAGGTGTACGGTGACATCTTCAAGGCATTGCTGATTGCATCCAGTCGCCCGTTTCCAAGAGCTTCGAATTCATAAATCTCCTCAGCTATTCTCACCTTTATTTTTACGATCATGCCGTCATTTGCTCTGAAGCTTGATGCTTTTTCGAAGACAGCGTCGGTAATGTCGATATGGTCGAATACATTGACGTATTCCTTTGCAAAAGCTCTGTAAACCTCAATCGGCGTCAGCTCCTTGTGTTCCCTGTCGGAAATGTCCTTGACCATGTAGCCGATCTCCTCCCGCATTCCGGCAGGAATAATGTATCCAAAATTGTTTTCAAGAATATATGCCACGCCGCCCTTGCCGGACTGGCTGTTGATTCTTATCACATCCGCCTCGTATTCTCTTCCCACGTCCTTGGGGTCAATTGGCAGATATGGCACGTTCCATTTGCTGGTATCCCTGTCAACACGGTATTTCATACCCTTTGCTATCGCATCCTGATGTGACCCGGAGAATGCAGCAAATACCAGCTGACCGGCGTAGGGTTGTCTTGGATGAACCTTCATATCAGTGTACTTCTCGTAAACGCTGACCGTCTCCGGCATGTTGGAGAAATCCAATTCCGGATCAACCCCTTGAGAGAACATGTTAAGTGCAACTGTCACTATGTCCACATTTCCTGTTCTCTCCCCGTTTCCGAAAAGAGTCCCCTCCACTCTGTCGCCTCCTGCCAGAAGTCCCAGTTCTGCATCAGCAACGGCTGTTCCCCTGTCATTGTGGGGATGAAGAGAGACAATAATGTTTTCCCTATTATGGAGATGCTCACACATGTATTCAATCTGTGAGGCGTACACGTGGGGCATTGACATGGCTACTGTAGCCGGCAGATTTATGATCACCTTGTTGTCAGCTGTAGGCTCCCAGATGTCAATCACACCATTGCAGACCTCTGCCGCGTAATCCGTCTCTGTGCCCGTGAAACTCTCCGGTGAATACTCAAATGAGAATTCTGTTCCCCGGTACTCCGGCTGGGCAGCACATTCCTTTATCAGCTTTGCACCATTTAAAGCAATCTGTTTTATTTCTTCTTTTTCCTTTTTGAAAACCTGCTCCCTCTGAGCAACTGATGTTGAATTGTACAGATGTACTATTGCCTTTTTTGCTCCCAGCAGTGAATCGAAGGTTTTCTTTATAATGTGCTTTCTGGACTGGGTAAGGACCTGAAGTGTCACATCATCGGGAACCATGTCCTCTTCGATTAGGGTTCTCAGAAATTTGTATTCTGTTTCTGATGCCGCCGGGAAACCGACCTCTATTTCCTTGAATCCTATCTTCACAAGATAGTTGAAGAATTCTATTTTTTCTTCCAGACTCATTGGCACTATCAATGCCTGGTTTCCGTCTCGAAGATCAACACTGCACCATATAGGCGCCTTCTCTATATGATCTTTCTGAGTCCACTTGCAGTATTCCCCACCCACGGGATAATAGCCTTTTTTGTATTTGCTGTAATTATCCATTAATTACTTTCCTTTCTACCTGTCTTGCATGCTGATCGATTCTATTGCTACCGGGCCGCCCCGAACTACCTCTAGATTGGTGAAGCGACTTCTGATGGCATTCAGAATCGAATCATTCTTTATTTCAGTCCTTACCGCTTCAACAAGTACACTATCCGAATCCATGTCCTTAATCCTGAACTTGAAAGCCTGAGCCATCTGAAAAAGCTCTGCTCTGCCCCGGTCATTTAGACCGCTGACCTTTATGAACATTACCTCCTTGGTGCGAATAGACAGGTTTGTGAAATCAATTACTTTTATTACCTCAACACTCCTGTTAAACTGCTTGGTTATCTGCTCGTAGGTCCTGTCGTCCGCATCCAGGCAGACAGTCATTCTGGAAACCTCCGGATTTTCAGTTTCCCCAACGGTCAGAGAATGAATATTGTAGGATTTGCCGCTGAGCAGACCCGACACTCTGGCCAGAACACCAATCCGGTTCTCCACGAACAGGGACAGCCATCTTCGTTTCATGTCATTATCGGTTTTATTCATTTTCTCCGCCTCCTTACATGCCCGTAATAAGATCAGTTATCGGTCCCCCGGGCTTGATCATCGGAAATACCAGTTCTTCATCCTGGATCATGAATTCAATTACCGTAGGCCCATCCTTCTTGGCTTTTGCTTTTGCAAAGGCTTCAGCGATTTCTTCCTTCTTTGTGACCCTGATGCCTTGAGCGCCATAGCTCTCTGCAAGCTTTACAAAGTCCGGAATGTAAGGGTAACATTCAGCTTTTCTGCCATTGCAGTGCTTGGTGCCCTTTCTCAGATTGACGTCACATTCACGACCCTTGCGCCTTAGCAGACAGGTGCCCGCATAGGACTTGTTGTAAAACAGATCCTGCCACTGGCGAACCATGCCCAGGTATCCGTTGTTGAAAATACATGCCGTAATAGGAAGCCCCTCCGACACAGCCGTGGCCAGCTCCTGAGAATTCATCTGAAATCCACCATCCCCGGAAATGGAAATTACATCCCGTCCCGGATTGCCGATGGCAACACCTATGGATGAAGGAAGGCCGTAACCCATGGTCCCCAGGCCACCGCTTGTTATAAGCTGTCGCCTGCCGTATATTTCGAAGAACTGAGTTGTCCACATCTGATTCTGACCCACGTCAGTAGTAACTATAGGTTCATCATAAAGCTCATTTATAGCATCAATAATCTGCTTAGGAACCAGTTTCTCCTTTTCTTCCTGCTGCAAAGGCTCTGCAATCTGCCATTCCTCAAGCTGTTTCCTCCACTTGCCTGTTTCACAGGCGCCCCTCTCTTCTGCAGCCTTCAGCATTTTGCGGATGGCCTCCCCCGCATCACCCACGAGAGGAACATCAACCGTGACATTCTTTGAAATAGATGCTGTATCTATATCTATGTGAATAATCTTAGCTTCCGTAGCGAAGGTCCCCAGCTTTCCGGTGATTCTGTCGTTGAATCTGGTGCCTATGGAAATCAGCAAATCGCAACTGTTAACCCCATTGTTTGCAGCATAACATCCGTGCATACCAACATTTCCGTAATATAATGGTGAATTTGTGGGAACGCTGCCCTTCCCCATTATGGTTGTTACAACAGGGATCTCTGATTTTTCCATGAGGGCTGTCATGTCCTTAACTGCCCGTGCGATTTTCACACCACCTCCAAGTAAAAACATCGGCCTTTTGGCTTTGTATATCATGTTGATGGCCTTTGATATCTGCCTGTCATGAATTTTGGTGTTAGGCTTGTAACCTCGCAGGTTTACCTTTTCAGGATAAATATCGCTGCCGATTTCAGCCATTACATCCTTGGGGAGGTCCACAAGAACCGGCCCCGGACGACCTGTAGTTGCTATATAGAAAGCTTCCTTTATAGCAGTGTTCAGTTCCGCCCTGTCCCTGACCATTATGGAATACTTGCTTATGTTTCTTGTGATGCCCACAATGTCAACCTCCTGGAAGGTGTCATTGCCAATGAGTCCTGTTGCCACCTGACCGGTGAAACAAACAAGTGGAACACTGTCAAGATTCGCATCGGCGATCCCCGTCACAAGATTCGTGGCTCCGGGCCCGCTTGTAACGAGGCATACCCCCGGTTTTCCCGTTGATCTGGCATAGCCCTCCGCTGCATGAATAAGTCCCTGCTCGTGTCTCGGCAGGATAAGATCAAATTGCGTCTGTTTGTAGATTTCGTCAAAAATTTCAATTACACAGGCCCCTGGATAAGCAAAAATATGCTCAACACCTTCCTCCTGCAAAGCCTTAACGAAAAATTCATTACCTGTAATCTTTGTCATTTTCTCTTCCTCTTATAATAATTACGGGTGCTCTTGACACGAATATATATTAAGGTAAATACCTTGTCAACAGGTTTGATACACTTTTTGTGTAATTTTACTATAGTTTTTGCATTTTTTTGTAAACAAACCACAATTTTTGATTAACAGTACTTGATTATCATGAGATTTCGGATATAATTAGAATGAGTAAAAATGGAATTAATTCATGAACTCTGGATTAGACATTCAGACATATTAATTCAATAAGACAAATATTCACTCAATAAGACAAACAGGAGGATATAAAAAATGCGATTAAACGGATCTCAGCTTGTAATGGAGATTCTGCTGGAGCATGATGTAGACACAGTCTTCGGCTATCCGGGCGGGGCAGCTCTTAATTTGTACGATGCCCTTTTCGAGTACAAAGAAAAAATCAGACACATAATGACGGCTCACGAACAGGGTGCGTCCCATGCAGCTGACGGATATGCCAGAGCAACAGGCAAAACCGGAGTCTGCTTCGCAACAAGTGGTCCGGGAGCAACAAATCTCGTTACCGGTCTGGCGACGGCCTTCATGGATAGTGTCCCGGTGGTGGCAATAACCGCAAACGTGGCGGACAACCTGATCGGAAGAGATGCTTTTCAGGAAGTATGCATTTCAAACATAGTGATACCTATAACTAAGCATTCTTTTTTCGTCAACAGGATTGAAGACCTCTCTGATGCACTTCACGACGCATTCAGAATCGCCGGCAGCGGCCGTAAGGGTCCAGTCCTGGTGGATATCACCAAGGATGTAACCGCTAAAATTGTAAACTACAAACAAAAAAAACCTATGGATTTCAGCGAGAAACCATCCTTCTCCGATGATGATCTTAACAGATTCGCATCCATGATCAATGCGTCGGATAAACCGGTCATCTACTGCGGCGGTGGTGTTGCAACAGCAGATGCCGGCGAGGAAATGAGAAAACTCATGGAAATAGCCGATATCCCGGCGGCACACACATTGATGTCGGCAGGCGTGATCGGATACAACGATCCCCGTGGGCTGGGAATGGCAGGCATGCACGGAACTATCGCAGCAAACAAGGCTTTCGACAGATCGGATCTGATCATCGCCCTGGGAACGAGATTCAGCGACAGAGTCGCTCTCAATCCTTCCAAATTCGGCAAGCGTGCTCATAAAATCCAGGTGGACATAGACGCAAGTGAAATAAACAAGAACGTCATCGTGGACCTGGGTGTCCATGCGGATGTTAAGGAGTTCCTTACAGCCCTGCTGCCTCTCATAAAAAACAGAAAACACGAAGAGTGGATTGAACAGGCAACCGGCTGGAAAAAAATCAAAGGAGATGTGAAAAGCTGCGACGCGGAGCTTCATCCAAGTGAAATCATCAACACCGTCTGCGAGAATACAGACAGGGAAACCATATACGTAACCGACGTGGGTCAGCATCAGATGTGGTCCGCACAGTACATCCACCACGAGAAGACAAAGAGATTTATCACCAGCGGTGGCCTTGGAACAATGGGTTTCGGTTACGGAGCGGCAATAGGTGCAAAGATCGGATGTCCCGACTGCAGAGTTATTCATTTTACCGGTGACGGCTCCTTCCACATGAACCTCAATGAAGCCTGCACCGCCGTAAGCCAGGAGCTCCCAATCATTACAGTGATAATGAACAACCAGGTCCTCGGCATGGTTTATCAGTGGCAGGGCGCTTTCTACGGAAACAGATACTCATCCACCGACCCTCACAGAAAAACAGATTTTGTAAAACTGGCAGAAGGCTTCGGTGCAAAGGGTTTCTCGGCAGAAACACCGACGGAATTTGAAGAAGTATTCAAAAATGCCCTTAAGGAAAAAGGCCCTGTCTGGATCGACTGCAGGATAGCAAAAACAGAGAATGTATACCCCATGATTCCGGGCGGCGGAACTATTGAAGACATGATAATCGGTTAGGATCGGAGGTATAAAATGAGCAAAGCCACAGAAAAAACAGAAAGAAGTGAGATAGTCAGTATTCTGGTGTCCAATGAGCCGGGTGTAACGGCGAGACTGGGAAGCCTTTTTTCAAGACGGGGTTTCAACATCGACTCCTTTACGGCTTCTCCCACCAACGACCCGAAGCTGACCAGAATAACCATAGCAACAACAGGTGACGATCATAAATTCAATCAGATAATGACCCAGACGGCCAAGCAGGAGTTTGTTAAGACTATATCCATTATGGACGCCAAGAGCATATACAGAGAACTGCTTCTTCTGAAGGTCAAGGCCGGCAAGAAAGACCGGTCCCATATCATGGAAATTGTGGAAATCTATCGAGGGAGAATCGTAGATCTATCCAGAAAGAGCATGATTATAGAGCTTACGGGCTCATCAGAAAAAATAGACGGCTTCATGGATATGATGAGCTGCTACGAACTGGTGGACGTATGCAGAACAGGTGTAACAGGAATCAACAGAGGAGATGCGGGCATCTCTGACCCTGTTGAGTAATAGATATTGGTGTCAATAATTACGACGCCAGAACTCATAAAATACAGTTTCGTTAATATAATAAGGAGAAAAAAATGATTAAGAAGTATTACAATCAGGATTGCAATCCTGGAATGCTGGATGGAAAGACAGTAGCAGTTATAGGTTTCGGCAGTCAGGGGCATGCCCACGCTATGAACCTTCACGAAAGCGGAGTCAATGTGGTTGTAGGTCTCAGACCAGGTTCAGCACATACTGCAAAGGCTGAAAACGCAGGCCTTAAGGTAATGAGCGTTGATGAAGCGGCAGAAGCAGGTGATATCGTAATGGTTCTGGCACCTGATGAAGTACAGGCAAAGATATATGCAGAGCAGGTAGCCTCTCACATGAAGGAAGGCAACGTTCTTGCTTTTGCACACGGTTTCAACATCCACTTCAACCAGATTGTCCCTGCAGAGTATCTGGATGTAATCATGATCGCGCCTAAGGGCCCCGGACACACAGTAAGAAGCCAGTACCTTGAAGGCAGAGGAGTTCCTTCCCTGATCGCCGTTTATCAGGATGCATCAGGAAAAGCCAAGGACTACGCACTGGCTTACGCTTCCGGAATCGGTGCAGGCCGCGCGGGAATCATCGAAACAACTTTCAAGGAAGAGACGGAAACCGACCTCTTCGGCGAACAGGCAGTTCTCTGCGGTGGTGTCTGCGAGCTTATGAAGGCAGGATTCGACACGCTGGTAGAAGCAGGCTATGCTCCTGAAATGGCATATTTCGAATGTATCCATGAAATGAAGCTCATCGTTGACCTCATCAACGAAGGCGGTTTTGATAAGATGAGATACTCGATTTCAAATACAGCTGAATATGGTGATTACAGAACAGGCAAGAGA
>JAQVOT010000049.1 GCA_028702415.1 Eubacteriales bacterium | reverse complement strand
TCTAAGATTGAAGATCTGACTGTAGAACTCAAGAAGAAATACACAATTATTATCGTAACTCATAACATGCAGCAAGCCGCAAGAATTTCTGATAAAACAGCTTTCTTCCTGCTTGGCGACATGATTGAATACAGGGAAACAGAAAAACTCTTTTCTGTCCCCCAGGACAAGCGTACAGAAGATTATATTACGGGGAGGTTTGGTTAATGAGAATCAGGTTTGACGAACAGCTTGAACTGCTGAATACAATGTTAATAGAAATGGGAGCACTATGCGAAGAAGCGATTACCTGTGCGGTAAAATTATTGAAGAGTGATGATCCGGAAATGAGAGCGCGGGTACATGAAACGGAAAATGCCATAAACAACAGTGAACGGGAGATTGAGAATCTGTGTCTGAAGCTTTTGCTGCAGCAGCAACCGGTTGCCCGGGATTTAAGGAAAATCTCATCTGCACTAAAGATGATCTCTGACATGGAACGAATCGGAGATCAGGCATATGACATTGCCGAGATCACGGCCTCCAAACCCAAAGTCGGACACAATGTGTGCCATGATCTTATAGTGAAAATGACAGATACCTCCATAGAGATGGTAACAGGAAGTATTGATTCCTTTGTCCGAAAGGATAAGGAACTGGCAGAGCAGGTTATCCGTCAGGACGATGAGGTTGACGCCCTTTTTGATCAGGTCCGTGATGAGTTGATTCACGCTGTAGCAGATGATGTCAAAAGCGGTGAATATATGGTGGATGTTCTTATGATTGCCAAATATCTGGAGAGAATCAGTGACCATGCGGTAAACATTGCAGAATGGGTAGTATTTTCAATCACCGGTATGCACATTGAGGCTGATATCTGATATGATAAGGGCGAGGAGGTGAGCATAATGATATACATGCTGGAAGACGATGAGAATATTAGAAACTTTGTAATATATGCGCTAAGGAATTCAGGCTTCGAAGCTGTAGGTTTCGAGCATCCGGATGACTTCTGGAATGGGATGGCAAAGGAAAAACCGGAGCTTTTGCTGCTTGATATTATGCTTCCTGATGAAGATGGGATTTCGATTCTGAAGAAAATTCGAAGCAATCCTAAGACGTCGGCACTTCCAATAATAATGCTAACGGCTAAGGGAACAGAATATGATAAGGTAGTTGGGCTTGACAGCGGTGCTGATGATTATATCAGCAAGCCTTTTGGCACAATGGAGCTGATCTCGAGAATCAGATCACTGCTCAGAAGGACCGGCGAAAAGCAAATGACCGAATACGTACAGGGACCCTTAAAAGTCGATGTATCCAGACATTTGGTTATGGTCAAGGACAGGAATGTCGAATTGACGTATAAGGAGTTCAGCCTACTGCTGCTTTTGCTCGAGAGCAAGGGAGCTGTTCTGACAAGGGATGAAATTCTATCCCGGATATGGGGATATGATTTTGATGGTGAAAGCAGAACTGTGGATGTACATGTGAGGACTTTGAGGGGGAAGCTGGGAGAAGCAGGTTCCATCGTGGAGACAGTTCGCGGAGTCGGATACCGACTGGGAGGTGCTGATGAATAAGAAGATATTCCGAAGCATGCTGTCCGTTTGTGTCGGACTAGGATTCATATGTATAATTCTTGTTTGCTATATCTTATATGGATATTTTGAGACTATTATCAAGAATGAATTAAAGACGGAAATGAATATTATTTCCGAAGAGGTGGAAAATAACGAGTATTACCTGCAGAAAATTGCTCCTATTGGGAACCGAATTACCCTGGTAGCGTCCAACGGTACGGTAATATATGATTCCAAGGCGGATGCCGAAAAGATGGAAAATCACAAAAACAGGGAAGAGATTGCAGGGGCACTGGAGGATGGCAGAGCCTATTCGGTAAGATATTCGGACACTCTTTCTACCAAAACAATATATTATGCCGAAAGGCTCAACGACGGTAACGTACTGAGGATCTCAGCGGAGCAGAGTGTCGTAGCTCTCCTGCTTAAGGAGGTTGTGGGACCATTTGTTGTGATTCTTCTCATTACTATTGCTTTAGCCGCTCTTGTATCCGGGCGTGTTTCAAGGAGGATCCTAAAACCAATAAATGAGATGGATATTGAAAACAGAAATGAAGATGAACCATATCCGGAGCTGGCACCTCTGGTTGCAAAAATCCGTGAGCAGAACCGACGTATCGAAACCCAGATTGAGGAGATGACCAGAAAGCAGCGTGAATTCAAAGCAATTACAGACAACATGAGTGAAGGTTTTCTGTTGATTGATAACCGTCAGGAAGTACTCTCTTATAACAAGGCGGCCATAGAGCTTATCGGAGACAGCCATTTGCGTGAGAGTGGCAATGCTCCTGTAACAGCCTATGAACTTAACAGAAGCAGGCCTTTCCGGACAGCTGTGGAAGAGGCTCTGGGTGGTTACAACTCCCAGCAGATGCTTGAGCTTGGAGAAAGAGCTTTCAGCATTATTGCTAATCCTGTATACGAAAATACCACAGGTGAAGAGAAGGGCTCCAATGGCGCCGTAATTATCATTATCGATGTCACGGAAAAAGAAGGAAGAGAACGATTGAGACGTGAATTTACTTCCAATGTTTCTCATGAACTGAAAACTCCACTCACAACGATTTACGGAGTATCTGACATGATCTTGGGTGGCATCGTCAAGGAGGGCGATATTGCAAAGTTTGCAGGAGACATCAAGTCGGAATCAGCCAGAATGATTGCGCTGATCGATGACATCCTCATGCTGTCGCGGCTGGATGAAACAGACTCCAGCGAAGAGTGTCAATTTGAAACGGTTGATCTTTATGACGCTGCTGCTGAAGTTCTGCAGCATCTTGATGCAAAGGCAAAGGAAAGGGGCATAAGTCTTGAACTGTCCGGAGAGCACGTTTCAGCGGATGTAATCCCATCCTATTGCAGCATCATGATTAACAACCTTTGTGAAAATGCAATAAAATATAATAAAGACGGAGGCAAAGTAACGGTTACTGTAGGACAGTCTAGTTCTGCTATGACAAGTAGCAACGCCTTTATAATAGTTAAGGATACCGGAATCGGAATTCCAGCGGAATATCAGGATCGGATATTCGAACGTTTCTTCCGTGTAGACAAGAGCCATTCCCGAAGTATAGGAGGAACGGGGCTTGGGCTGTCCATAGTGAAGCATGCGGCAATCAGAATGGGTTGCCGTCTGGAGCTCACAAGTACCGAAGGAGAGGGAACTGAAATCCGCGTCATTTTCAGTTGAATCTTTCGATAAGATTAAAAAGAAAAGGGAGATGCTTCATTTTACAATGAATACATCTCCTTTTTTTCGACCATGAACAATATCTTTGGTAGTTTCGACTAACGCTTTGAGAACTGTGATGCTTTTCTTGCTTTCTTGAGACCGTACTTCTTTCTTTCCTTCATACGTGAATCTCTTGAGAGAAAACCTGCATCCTTCAGAGCAGCTCTGTAGCTGTCTCTATCTGCCTCGCACAGAGCTCTTGAAATTCCTTGTCTCAGTGCCCCGGCCTGTCCTGTGTATCCGCCGCCTTCCAGCTTAGCCACAACATCAAACTTGCCCTCGCAACCAGCGACTTCAAAAGGTCTGAATGCTTCTCTTCTTACGATTTCCAGCGGAAAATACTCCTCGATAGGCTTACCGTTAATGGTGAATGTTCCGTTACCAGGGAGTAGTCTAACTCTAGCAACTGAGGATTTTCTTCTACCTGTCCCGTAGTACTGTTTCTTTGCCATTGTTTAATTCCTCCCTTCCTATTTAATAACCAGAACTTCAGGCTTCTGAGCTGCATGTTCGTGCTCAGGACCTGCATATACCTTTAACTTCTTGTACATCTGTCTTCCAAGCTTGCCGTTTGGCATCATGCCCTTAACAGCATGTCTGACAACTTCTGTCGGGTGCTTCTTCAGCATGTCTTCCATAGTTGTTTCTCTCAGGCCACCCGGATATCCAGTGTGTCTCTTGTAGAGCTTTTCTTTTCTCTTGTTTCCTGTTACAGCAACCTTCTCTGCGTTTACTACGATTACGTAATCTCCACAGTCAACATGCGGCGTGTAAGTCGGCTTGTTCTTTCCTCTGAGAATCGTGGCTATCTGTGAACACATTCTTCCCAGGTTTTGTCCCTCAGCGTCGATAACGTACCATTTACGTTCAACTTCTGCAGGCTTTGCAATGAATGATTTTTCTGACATTGCTTCTTCCTTTCTACCTACTTGCTTTGTGCATTAAAAAAGCACAAATGCTTTCGGTTTCGCCTACTTGGTTGCCCAGTGGCCGTTTATGGCCTCCGCAACTTTTTCAGCGTCTTAAAAATAACTTCAAGTGTGTTCGCTACCGGGCTCACGCATTAGCGTTTCTGCTTTTGCATCTCCCTGCTTGCACCTTTACAAACCGCGCATCTGCGCGACCTCGGTTAGTATATCTCACCGGATAATATATGTCAAGGATTTCCGAGTGCCGTTGATTGCCAAGCGACACTCCCCCCTCTTCAGCAAGACTATCGTCTCTTGCCGCCTCTGGCTACACCGGCACGGATTTCTGCCTTTGCGAGAGCCAGGCGGGCACTCTGCATTTCCTCCGAATTCTTGTCGACATCCGGATTCTTAACCAGCCAGTCTTCAACCCTGGCCTTCTCGCTTAAAACTCTATCCATGTCAATATCTTCTGACCACTCTACGGCATCAGTATAAATTATCATGCTATCCTTCATCTCAACAAAGCCTCCGGCGACGGCAGCAACCTTCCAATCGCTTTTGCCGGCCCCTTTCTCCAGAATCCAGAGTTCGCCAACTTCAAGAAGCTTGCATGCCCATACATGCCCCGCCATGAAACCTTCGTCACCCTCTTTAGTTGTTACAATGACCATATCAACATCTCCGCGGTAAAACCGTTTAGATGGTGTCATTACTTCAAGTTTGAAACTGTTCATTGCACTTAATCCTGCTTACTCTGCTGATGCTTCTCAACTACTTCGTCAATGCTGCCTGCGAAAAGGAATAACTGTTCAGGTATATCGTCGTGTTTACCTTCCAGAATTTCCTTGAATGATCTTACTGTTTCCTTAATCGGAACGTCCCTGCCTTCCATTCCTGTAAACTGTGATGCTACTGAGAACGGCTGTGACAGGAATCTCTGAATCTTACGGGCTCTGTTAACCGTTAACTTGTCCTCATCACTCAGTTCATCCATACCCAGTATAGCGATGATGTCCTGTAATTCTTTATATCTCTGAAGGACTTCCTGTACTCCACGGGTTGTGTTGTAATGTTCTTCTCCAAGTATCAGTGGGTCCATGATTCTTGATGATGATTCCAGAGGATCTACTGCCGGATATATCCCGAGTTCTGTAATGGCACGGCTAAGTACCGTGGTTGCGTCAAGGTGGGCAAAGGTGGTTGCTGGTGCAGGGTCAGTCAGGTCATCAGCCGGTACATATACTGCCTGTACAGATGTGATTGATCCCTTCTTGGTTGATGTGATTCTTTCCTGCAAAGCGCCCATTTCTGTTGCCAGTGTCGGCTGGTACCCTACTGCTGAAGGTACACGGCCAAGAAGTGCTGATACTTCCGAACCCGCCTGGGTGAATCTGAATATGTTGTCGATGAACAGGAGTACATCCTGGTTCTCCTGGTCACGGAAGTATTCTGCCATGGTCAGCCCTGTTAGGCCTACTCTCATTCTTGCTCCGGGTGGCTCGTTCATCTGGCCGAATACCATTGCTGTTTTATCTATTACTCCTGACTCGATCATTTCGTAGTACAGGTCATTACCTTCTCGGGTTCTCTCCCCTACGCCGGCAAATACGGAAATTCCTCCGTGCTCACGTGCAATATTGGCTATCAGTTCCTGAATCAATACGGTTTTTCCAACACCCGCTCCGCCAAACAGACCTACCTTACCACCTCTTGTGTAAGGTGCGATAAGGTCGATTACCTTGATTCCTGTTTCGAAAATCTGGGCTGATGTATCCTGCTCTTCAAATAAAGGTGCAGCTCTGTGAATTGAGGCCTTAAGCTCCGTTACAATTGCAGGCTTGTCATCAATAGGTTCTCCCAGAACGTTGAACATCCTTCCCAGGACTTCTTTACCTACTGAGATTGTAATTGGCGCACCTGTGTCAATCGCTTCCATACCTCTTGTCAGCCCGTCCGTTGATGAGAGGGCAACGCATCTTGCAACATCGTCTCCCGTGTGTTGGGCAACTTCTGTTACGATGGTTCTGTCCTTAAACTCAATTTTCACCGCATTTAGAAGCTCCGGCATCTCGTCCTCCTTGAACTTGATGTCTATTACCGGTCCAATGACCTGATGTATTATTCCTTTTCCCATATTGTTTCTCCTTACAGAATGAGTTTTCGGAAACGTCCCCAAAACTCATTTCCAAGTTTTTTTACTTAGCCTGCCTGTGCTTCCGACCCGGCTACGATTTCTATAATCTCATCGGTAATTGCTGACTGTCTGGCCTTGTTGTATGACAGGTTCAGGTCATTCAGCATTTCCCGTGCATTGTCCGTGGCACTTTCCATGGCCATTCGGCGGGCTGCGGGTTCGCAGGTGGCGGACTCAACAACTGCCGAGTGGATTTTGGTTTCAACGTACTTCGGAACCAGATAGTTAAATACCTCTTTGACAGAGGGTTCGTATTCAACAAACTTTGTATCCATGATCATTTCCGGATCCGACGCGATCTCAAAGGGGAGAATAATCTCGTTCTTGACCCTCTGCTCCATGCTGCTGATGAAGGAGTTGTAGATAAGTACTACCTCATCTATCTCCTTGTCGTCATACATCTTAAGGATTGGTTTTGCAAGTTCCCTTGTCTCCAGGAAGGAGATATTCTCCGGCGGAGCCAGGTATGAGCTGTGGACCTCGTATCCATGCTTTTCGAAGTAATCCTTGCCTTTTCCTCCGATGGCAACGATTACCGGTGGCTCCCAGTCAGCGTCAATATCCGCCTTGGCTTCCTTTATAACATTTGAGTTGAATCCTCCACAAAGGCCCTTACCACTGGTCACCACAATGTAGGCGGTGGTTTTGATCTCCCGGTTTCCTGCCAGGTATTCAGTTGGAACCTCTTTGCTGGAGTTGAACAACTCACCGATTGTATTTGTAATATAGTGTGAGTTCTCGTTTGTTTTTTCGAAAATCGCTCTGGCCTTACGAAGCTTACCGGTTGATACCAGCTTCATGGAATTGGTTATTCGTTCCGTACTGCCTACAGATTTTATTCTTCGTTTTATGTCCTGTATGGATTCTGTCGCCAAAACTCACACCTCCTTTCTTATTTTGAGTTTTCGGGACGTGTACTAAAACTCATTTTTGTTTTCCTGAACAACAGGAGCTTGATCGATCCCTTTTTCCTTCATGAATCTTTCCTTGAACTTTTCGATGGCCGAAACCAGTTTGGCTTCTGTCTCTTCCTCCATCCTTCCCCGGGTCTTGATTGATGTTCCAACTTCAGGATATGTGGAGTTCATGAATTCCAGGAATCTCTTCTCGAATTCCTTTACATATTCCACGCCGATTTCAGCCAGGTAATGGTTGATGGCGGCGTAAATGATTATTACCTGATCCTCAACCTTTAGTGGGCTGTACTGAGGCTGTTTCAGAATTTCCATCAGGATTTCACCGTGTTCAAGTCTGGCCTTGGTTTCAGGATCTATATCGGACCCGAACATTGAGAACGAAGCCAGTTCTCTGTACTGCGCAAGTTCCAGTTTGATCTTCGATGATACCTGCTTCATGGCCTTAATCTGTGCATTACCACCTACTCTGGATACGGAGATACCTGCATTAACTGCAGGGCGCTGTCCTGAGAAAAACAGTTCTGATTCCAGATATATCTGACCATCTGTGATGGAAATTACGTTTGTTGGAATGTATGCGGATACGTCCCCTGCCTGGGTTTCAATAATTGGCAATGCTGTCAGTGATCCTCCGCCCAGCTCATACGAGAGCTTGGCAGCTCTTTCAAGCAGACGGCTGTGCAGATAGAATACGTCTCCTGGGTACGCCTCACGTCCTGGTGGTCTTCTCAGCAGAAGCGACATTGCTCTGTATGCCA
>JAQVOT010000048.1 GCA_028702415.1 Eubacteriales bacterium | reverse complement strand
CCTCTTCATAAATCTCTGTGCTTGTTGTAAGCTTGACTTTTATAGGATGAACCTGATTCAGCTCTGTGGCTGCCTTCAGATAATAGGCAAGTGAACCTATAGCATTTTTAAGCGTGGGATCCGTCTTCTGGCTCACATCAACCATGGTTCCCATAGCTGCCACATTGATAAAGCATTTGCCATTTACTGTTCCAACATCAGCTTTTGTGGTTTTGCATCCCAGAGCTATGTCCAGAGCCTTATCGATCTCCGAGGGCAACTCGTAATAATATGCGAAATCATTAGCGGTTCCTGCCGGCAGTATTGCCATTGGCAGATGGATGTCATATTTAATCATCTTGTTAACGCAGATGTTCAAAGTTCCGTCTCCGCCGCATGCAATTATTCTGCTGTATTCGCTCTCGTCTATTTCACTAAATACTTTCTCTATCTGTTTGCCTTGGTTTACTCTTACCACCATAACCTGATAGCCGTTAAACTGGCATCTCTCGATGATGTGGTCCAGGCTTTTCTTGAACATGCCATTTCCTGAATAAGGATTATAATAAAGCAGAACTTTTCCTTTGGCTCGTTTAGTCATATCGTGCCTCCTTGGTACTTCCCTGGTACTTACTCGGTACCACCTTGGTGCCTCCCCTTATCTGGCGCCTGCTCCCGCCGGCGTATTGTTTCCATACTTCAGCGTACGGTCAAAATCATAATTCGTCTTTTCCAGCAGAAGGCTTCTGACTGCCCCCACCAGATACAGCGACCCGGTGAAGAGAATCACATCATATGGTCTCTTTCCCGAATCATTTTCATGATGCTTCTGACAGAGGGCTGTTGCCGCTTTCACGGCATCCCCTGGGTTGCCGCATACTTTCAGCACATTCATCCGGCTACCGGTATCTGCCCCAACCTTTCTGATATGTTCAGCGAAGGTCTCCGCTGCCATTGCTCTTTCTTCATAATCCGGCTGAGTGGCGATAAAATCGCTCCCGATTTTTGCGAAATGTCCCAGCACCTTGTCAGTTTCTTTCTTTTCAACCATTCCCGCTACAATAAGAACATTCTTGTCCGGGAACACATCCGCCATGGTCTGTGCAAGGGCTTCCGCTCCTGCATCATTGTGGGCTCCATCCAGCACCACATAGGGTGAAAATGAGTTGTGGGGACGTGTCCGAAAACTCATTACTTCGAAGCGGCATGGCTGCATTGCCTCCTTCAGGCCAGCATAGAGAGCACTGCGCTCAATACTGATCTGCCCCGACCTGCGAAGCACTTCGATTGTCGCCACTGCGGTCTTGAGATTTTCCGCCTGGTGGCGCCCGATCATTTTCGTTTTTATTTCGCTGTAATCTGTCTGCCAGAGTTTGAAGCTTGTCTGTTGCCCCTCCGGGGACACCCAATCCACAGATGTCTTTATCTTTGATACATCATATAATCTTGAATCCAATTCATAGGCCCGTCTGGCAATTACTGCTGCTGCGTCATGATCTGTCACGTTTGAGATAACCGGGCAGCCTCTCTTGATTATCCCGGCTTTGTCCCCTGCGATCTCTGCCAGGGTGTTGCCCAGCACCTGTGTGTGATCAAATCCCACACTTGTGAAGACGCTTGCCATTGGCTGTCTGATCACATTGGTGGCATCTCCAATACCTCCCATGCCGCATTCCAGAACCACTATGTCAGGTTCTTTGGCCTTGAAATACAGAAATGCTGTGGCCATAACCACTTCAAATTCCGTAGGACTGTCCAGACCATCTGCAACCATTTCGGCTGCTTTTGCGAGAGCCTGGTCTCCGTAAATCTCCAGTTCTTCATCGGTAATCATCTTACCGCCGTACTGGATTCTCTCGTTGAATTTTTCAATATACGGAGAGGTATAAAGGCCAACCTTGTATCCACAAGCCTCAAGCCCCTTCTCCAGAAACTTGCTGGTAGATCCCTTGCCGTTGGTGCCGGCCACGTGGATGAAACCCATAGGCTTATCTTCAGTTCCAAGCTGTGGGTCTCCAAGCCTTCTGCATAGTTCCTTCACTCTCTCCAGTCCCAGCACGCTGCCGAACCTGTTAAATTTCTCAAATTTATCTACTGCTGTTGTCATCTATTTTCTTCCAGAATGAGTTTTCGGAAACGTCCCCAAAACTCATTTTACCTTTTTTTCTATCAGTGCAAGGCGGTCAAGGACCTTTGTCAGCATTTCCTCGTACATAACCTTCTTCTGCTTTTCTTCTCCGACTACTGCTTCCGGAGCTTTGCTGATAAAGCCCTGGTTTGAGAGCTTGCCGGTTACTCGCTTAACTTCGCCTTCGAGACGGTTTTTTTCCTTTGCGAGTCTTTCCAGTTCTGCCCCATAGTCAATGATGTCATCCAGCGGGATATATACCTCGCCGCCGTCAACAACTGCAGACATGGTTTCTTCAGGTGCGTCCTTTTTATCGCAAATAAAGGTGATTTCCGTGATGTTTGCAAGTTTCTTGATGTATCTTTCCCCTGCCTTTACAATATCCTCACGGCCTTCATCACAGAGGATTACGGCTGTCAACTTCTTGCCCGGGGATGCATCTGCCTCCGCACGGATATTTCTGATTGCCCTGATAATGGACATTGCCATTTCCAGTTTCTCTGTTTCCTTAGGGAACTTCAATGCTTCATCAAATTCCGGCCAGTCAGCCTTGATAATGAAGTTCTGAGGGTTGTTGGCTTCTCCCGGTTTCTTTGGCAGGTAGCTCCAGATTTCTTCGGTAATGAAAGGCATGAAGGGGTGAAGCAAAATCAGCATTTCCTTAAGTACTCTTACCAGAGTGTATCTTGCAACCTTCTTGTCTTCCTCGTCCTCACCGTAAAGTCTTTCCTTTACTATTTCTATATACCAGTCACAGAATTCATTCCAGATCAGGTCGTAGATTCTCTGTCCTGCCAGAGCCAGATCGTACTCTTCCATCTTTTCTGTGATGTACTTTGTTGCATCGTTTAATCTTGAGAAGATCCATTTGTCTTCATCCCGAATGCTTCCGGCTATTGCGATGTCGTTGCAGCAAGCCATTCCGCTGCAATCCTCACAGCACATGGCCATAGGCAGAAGTGCGCCGTCTTCATCCTGCAGATTCATTATTACGAATCTGGATGCATTCCATAGTTTATTCGCAAAATTCCTGGAAGATTCTAATCTTTCTTCCTTGAATCTCATGTCGTTGCCGGGAGTGCCCCCTGTTGTCAGCATGAAACGCAAGGCGTCAGCGCCATAACGGTCAATGACCTCCAGTGGATCAATCCCATTGCCCAGGGACTTACTCATCTTTCTGCCCTGTGCATCACGAACCAGACCGTGAACATATACATCATCAAATGGCACTCTGCCTGTTGTTTCCAGAGCAGAAAACACCATTCTTACTACCCAGAAGAAAATGATGTCATACCCTGTTACCAGAACATTTGTCGGATAAAAGTATTTGAAATCTTCTGTTTCTTCAGGCCATCCCAATGTGGAGAAAGGCCACAGAGCTGATGAGAACCAAGTGTCCAGTACATCCTCGTCCTGCTTCAGACTGTCCGCTTTGGCACCACATTTAGGACATTCTGTCGGTTCCTCTTCTGCTACGATCAGCTCCCCGCATTCCTGGCAGTACCATGCAGGAATTCTATGTCCCCACCAGAGCTGTCTGGAAATACACCAGTCTCGGATTTCTTCCAGCCAGTGCATGTATGTTTTTTCAAATCTCTCCGGAACGTGCCTTAGATCTCCTGATCTTGCAGCCTCCATCGCAGGCTTTGCAAGTTCCTCCATGGCAACGAACCACTGGTCTGAAAGCATTGGCTCTACAACTGTATGACAGCGGTAGCATGTTCCTGCAGGGATAACCATCTCTTCAGTTTTAACCAGATAGCCGGCATCCTGAAGATCCTTAACCCATGCCTTACGGCATTCATAACGATCCATGCCCTGATACTTACCTGCCAGTTCATTCATCCTTGCATCTTCATTGATACAGCTAGGTGACGGAAGATCGTTTCTCTGCCCAACCATGAAGTCGTTTTCGTCATGAGCAGGTGTAATCTTAACTGCACCGGTGCCTTTCTCTGGATCAGGATATGGATCTGCGATGACAGGGATTTCCCTGCCGACCAGCGGGAGGGTTACCTTCTTGCCCACCATGTCCTTATATCTTTCATCACTTGGATGAACTGCGACAGCCACGTCACCGAACATTGTTTCCGGTCGGGATGTGGCAACTACTACGCCCTCTCCACCATCAACAGCCGGATATCTGAAATACCAGTATGAACCGGTACTGTCCTCGTGTTCTACTTCTGCGTCTGACAGGGATGTGCCACACTCAGGGCACCAGTTGATCAGACGGTTTCCTCTGTAAATAAGTCCTTTATTGTAGAGTTGAACGAAGAAATGCCTGACTGCCCTGTTGCAGCCTTCGTCCATGGTAAATCTCTCGCGACTCCAATCGCAGGAATCCCCCAGCTTACGGCACTGCTTTGTAATCTTGCCGCCGTACAATTTTTTCCATTCCCACGCGTGCTTTAGGAATTCTTCTCTGCCTATATCGTCTTTTTCTATTCCTTCTTCACGAAGCTTTTCTACAACCTTAACCTCTGTGGCAATTGACGCGTGATCACTGCCGGGAAGCCAAAGTGCGCTGAAGCCCTGAAGTCTCTTGAATCTTGTAAGCACATCCTGCAAAGTCTGGTCCAGTGCATGTCCCATATGCAGCTGTCCTGTAATGTTTGGAGGCGGCATTACGATAGTGTAAGGTTTCTTGTTCGGATCTCTTTCTGCTATGAATGCGCCACTTGATTCCCATCCCTCATATATTCTCTCCTCAAAATCTTTCGGGTCGTAAGTTTTAGCTAAGTTTTTTTCCATTTTTTCTGTTGCTCCAATCTTTTTTGTCTTTTTATTTTCTGGCCTAAGCCGTAATTCTATTTTTCAATGGACAAAACCGTGATTCAGTTTTTCATCTTAACCGTGGTTCTATCTTTCAATGAGATATACCCGCAGCCCCCCGCGTCCTGTATCTCTCGTTCCTTTTACTTCTGCCATTCCTGTTATCTGTCCTTCCATGAATACCATGCCGCCGCCGAGATCCATAAAGTGTCCGGCATCGGGTTCTCCGACTTGTCCTTCTCCGGATACTCCGTGGCTAGGGCCTGCACCGATTCCTACCAGTGCCGCCAGCCCGCTTGGAGTAACCATTTCGGTTTTGACTTCGTCCAACTGCCTGAACTCGAAATCAGGGTATGCTCTGCCGCACTCGTCCATAATGGCTTGAACCGCCGGGACGGGTACAGGTATTCGTCCGTGTGCACAATCCACAAAACCGCTACCATCGCAAATCGGCGATACAATAATCCTGGCTTCCCCTGCCAGCAACTGGCTTCTTGCAAAGCCAAGCTTTTCCAGTGACTCACCGATCTTCAGCGCATTGGTTATGGCAACATCCCTTCCAACCTCGTGGAAGTGAAGTGTGTCCAAGGTCATACCGTGGACCTTAGTTTCTGCCTTTGCGATAACTTCATATATTCTCAGAGCGATGTCTTTCGCCCTCTGAGTTTTTTCCGATTTTTCTATGATTTTCCGAACATCCCCATAGCTTCTGTGGCCGTGGGCATGACTTTTGTTGTGGTCGTGGGGATGACTTCGGCTGTGGTCGTGAGCATGACTTTGGCTGTGGTCGTGGGCATGACTTTGGTCCTGCCCTTCCACTTCCATTTTCGGTTCCGTCAGCTTATAAAGTGCCTCAGCCAACATGTCACCACTTATTCCGCTGGTGCAATCAATATATAGTGTTTTCATACTTCTCCATTTTTACATATTTATACAGAGTCATTATAGCAGAAAACCTTATTAAATGTAGGTTTTCTAACAGTATTTTAAGAAATGTACACTTGTTCTGACACTGTTGCATCATATGTACAAATTCTTTCAATAAGTAATGTTTTTAATTAATTCTTTATTTGGTCGAAAATGCTCACTCCACCACCTTCACTTCGTCTATCGCATATTATAAACAACAGTAAAAGATGTGACTCGAGCGCAGTACTCTTGCCACATCTTTCTATGACTTTTTAATCATTTGTATCATATGCTTTTGCATCAGCTATCGCTTTCACAAAAACTACCTGGTCTTCACACTGCGAACATTGCTCCATGTGGAGTAATACTTTTTACCGCTGATGGTCTTATATGATCTTACCTGAACGTAATAAGTCCTATATCTCTTCAGATATTTTACTGTCTTTGATACATAATAATATCTTGTTCCGATGGTTTTTGTTTTTGCTCCGGACATGCTTTTGTTTAAACTGTATCTGACCTGATATCCGGTAACACGACTCCTTGACTGTTTATACACCTTGACTTTGAAGCCCTTATAGGCTCTGTAAAGGCCCCTGATGCTTGTGGTTTTAACCGCAATTCTGTAAGTCTTAGTTACTGTGTTATAATTCCTGGAATCCTGGGGTGTAACTGTAACACTATAAGTTCCCGGTAATTTGGCCGATAATCTTCCGCCAAGACTGTACTGGTAGCCGCTGGTCCAGCTTGCATCATTCACTCCCTTAACATACAGCGCATTTCTCTTTGTGCTGCCGTCATAGGTATATACGCCACTTCTAAGCGAAACCTTTGGAGTGGCTTTGTTGATATTGTAGAGCAATTCAAGTGATCCGACATAATCTCCCAGGGAATTGATAATAACCTTATATGTTCCGGCATTCAAAGGATAGGTTTCGGCATTAACAGGGTCATTTTGATAAGCCACCGTATAATCCTCGTTTTCCTGAAGGTTTCTAATTATAACTCCGGGCTTTTTCTCACTTCCGTCATAAGTGTATTCATTATTTGTAAGCCTGAAATTCCTATACTGCAGCTCTTTAAGATCAGCATTGATAGCCTTATCTACATCGGCCTGTCCTCCGGATTTACATTTTCCTGAAAGAAAAGCATTATCACTGGTGTTGTTTGTCACTACTGATGAAATAACATCTGCTGGTGCATTTGGAAATTCTGCAGATACAATCGCAACCTCGCCGGTTACAGCAGGTGTAGCCATTGATGTCCCTTGCATGTTATTGTAATCATTATTTCTTACCGTTGAGAATATTGCTGATCCGGGAGCTCCCAAGTCCGTTGACTCTAATCCGAAATTGCTGAAGTAAGAAAGGTTTCCATCTGATTGTATAGAATTTACTGTTATTACATACGGGTTATCTTTGAAATAGTAACAGATATAATATCCTGAAAAGTAGGAATCGTTGTCCAAAGGAAATCTATATGGAACATCACAGTCCTTTCCATCATTAGCTGATGCAAAAACCGATACAATGCCCTTTTCTCCTGCCTCGGTAATTAAATCGCTTAGGCCATGTGTGCCGGCAGCTCCTCCGCCCCAGGAATTATTAATCGCAACAACATTAACACCAAGTTCCTTAGCTTTAATTATATATCTATATCCATCCAGTATCGCGGCATAGCTGAACAGACCGCCGCTGTTTCCGGCTTTTACCGCCATTATTCTGCTTCCGTTTGCCGCCCCGCTAACACCAATTTCGTTCCACTGGGCTGCAATTATTCCGGCACAATGAGTTCCGTGGTTATTGTCGTCCATTGGGTTACTGTCACCATTGTAATAGTCTGCACCATATTCACCGCCGCCGATACCTGTTAGCCCGCTGTATTTTAATCCGTCTTTCCACATTACTCCCTTAAGGTCTTCATGATAGTAATCCACACCTGTATCCAGCACTGCCACCACAGTTCCGCCGGCATTTGTATTTGATGGATTGTTCCAATCAGGAATATTCATGCCATAGCTCAGGTTATTAAATGCCCACTGGTAACTGGTAAAATTCCCTATTGCCGCTTTTATTTCGGCTGATTCCGGAGTGGGTATTATCGCATTTATATTTTCATCTTTATTTTTATCTTCATCTGCACCGCCCGCTGTACCATCTACCGGTTCCGTGCTTTCGGTTGCCCCCTCTTCTGTCTCAGCGGTTTCTTCTGTAGCAGAAATCCCCTCACCCTCTTCGGTGGCCACTTCACAGGCCGCAAAAATATAATTCGGCTCCGCATAGTTAACATTAGGCAGTTTCTCAATTTCAGAAATCATCTCCTGGGTGCTTTTTGTTTCGGAACTAATCACCGCCAGAGTTTTATCAACTTCTTC
>JAQVOT010000047.1 GCA_028702415.1 Eubacteriales bacterium | reverse complement strand
TTTTTAGAGCAGGGCTTTCTTCCATGGGTACTTTACTCATGTTGATTTTATAGCCAACGGCTCTGTACATGGCACCGGTGTCAATGTAGTCTATGTTGAGTTTTTTCGCTATAGATTTGGCAATGGTGCTTTTTCCTGCGCCACTGGGACCATCAATAGCGATTCTGAAAATGTCATTCATTGGTTTTGCTCCTGGAAAATCTTTGTGCTAAGAATGTGCTAAGAAGAAACAGGATATCTTGAAGAAGTGCATCTCATAGGAAAGTACTCCCCCGTATCAGTTAGGCTTCTTTCTTTTTGTTTTAGTGGGTTTCTTCCTTCTTGGTGGTGAGAAGCCTCTCCACTTCCTGTACGAAAGTATTGACGTCAGTAAACTGCCTGTAAACCGAAGCGAATCTTACATAAGCCACTTCGTCCAGATTCTTCAGACGATCCATCACCATTTCGCCGATATAGTTGCTTTCTACTTCCTTCTCCATCATGTTATTCAAGCTACGTTCAATATCATCAACGATTTTTTCCATATCTGCAATGGAAACAGGGCGCTTCTCGCATGCGCGGATTATTCCGTTCAGAAGCTTATTGCGATCGAAAGCCTGACGGCTGCCATCTTTCTTGATAACCATGAGAATCATTTCTTCGACCTTCTCATAGGTGGTAAATCTTCTGCTACAATGTTCGCATTCACGTCTTCTTCTTATGGCTTTGCCATCTTCAGTGTGCCTTGAGTCAATTACTTTACTGTCTTCATTTTCACAAAAAGGACATCTCATTATTTTCCTCCTGCTTCCCGCGAAATCACCGGGCCATGGGTCATAATGCTGCACATACCAGGATGAATCCTACACCATAGGTAGGTCACCGGGCAACAGAAAAAACCACAAGGGAATTCGCACTAAACACAATTGAATTTGTTTCTGCGTAGATTTTATTACATCTTGTGGATTAGGGCAAGACCAAGCGCAATATTAGCCAGCCTGTGCCGCAAAATTTTCACCGACCAGATATTCGGTGTAGGTGAGGTGGGGTTCGGAGCTGAATCTGCCTGCAAAACCCGAAAATCTACTATCGTGCGAGGAAATCAAATGCCCCTTTGCCGAACACAATGTCACAGGCTTTGCCGAACATAATGTCACAGCCGCGGAAGTATGCGCGTTTTGATGATTGCTTCAATTTCTGCGGCGTTGACCTTAGAGCCGGTAGAGAATGCGTAGATCATGTTGTCCCATTCATAGATTTCTGCCTGCTCATATTTACGACGCTTTTCACGAAACCGGGATACATATTCGAGATCATTCATCATGCCGCAATATTCCATATAGAGTTCACGTTTATCGGCCATTTCAAAGCTGAAGTCCGGTGAAAGTTTATATCTTCCAACCTGAACAACCTGGTCGTATCTAAATGGAACTTTGTACTTATATAGTATTTCTGCGATAATCAGTTCTCTATTAGATCTTACATGCAGACCCCTGGTTGTATACTGACTGTATTCGCCAAAGGGGTAACTGTTTTTCTCATATGGCTGCTCTGCCCAAGCCTGATGGCTTTCGAGGCGTGCCCTAAGACATTCATCTTCGCTTGCGAATAATTCCTCGGTGGGGCGGAAGAACAGTTCGCCGGGCAGCCGCCTATATGCCCGCGTCATGCTCCTGATGATTGCCGTCGGATCAATATCACGGTAATGTCCGATGGCATATTGTAAGGCATTGATATTGGCATCCATTTCCTTCAGCAAGCGGCGCAGGAATTCCTTCCGTGCCAGCTGGTTGATCAGTTCCGGCTGCTTATTGATTCCCATACGTTTTTTTCTTTTTCCATCTGATATTGCCCGATAAAATTGCGTCCTTTGTTTGTCCTCAACATACTGTAGAGTGCCTTCAGGCAATTCTCGAAACTCTTCAGTGTACTTTTGTTTATTGCTGATTAAAATGTCCACCATTTCTTCTAATGTGTTCTTGTAATTAAGCATAGGATACCCCTTTTGTGAATTATTTTTTTCATTGGTTTAAAAAAGCATACATGATAAGTGATTCGATGTATGCATTTTAAGGTGAAACATAATAATGTTTCACAAATCATCGCGAAAGATACTCATAGGCTTTGCTTCAGATTATGGGAAGGTGGCGTTTTCTAATGCTATGTGATTATTGTACACGATTTTCCAATATATAACAATAAATATATTACAAAAAAGTTAAATATTTACATAAATAAGATTTACTTCCACCGCATAAGGGAGTAGAATGAATCATGGAAGTGCAAAAGCAGTCTAGGGGTGGCATCCATGGTGCAGACGGAAAGCGTGAAGGTAACCGGGTTGTAGCAAGGGCCGGGAACATAAGGGATATAAAGGGATATAAAGGGATATAAAGGGATATAAAGGTATATAAAAGAAGGAGATTAGAGAAAATGAACATGAATGAGATGCCTTTCTGGGAGAAACCCAGAGAAAAAATGATGAAATACGGAGCGGATAGTCTATCCACGGCAGAAGTCCTTGCTATTATATTGAGAACCGGCACAAGGAAAAAGTCGGCGGTTGAGCTCGCGGTGGAACTGCTGTCACTAGACAAGCGGGGTTTACGGTATCTTGCAGAATGCAGTCCGGAAGAACTTAAGAAGATTCATGGGCTCGGGAATGCGAAGATCTGCGAACTGATGGCAGCCATGGAGCTGGGCAGGCGACTAGCATGCCTTCCAGCGGAGGAGCGACCGCAGATAAAATGCTCAGACGACATTGCGGAGCTTTTTATGGAGCGGTTGAGGTACAAGAAAAAGGAATATTTCAAGTGCTTGCTGATAAATGCCAGGGGAGAAATAATCGAAGAAAGTGATATTTCAATTGGAGACCTTACATCTTCGGCCAGCCATCCAAGAGAGGTGTTCACGAATGCTGTAAGAAGGAGTGCAGGTTCTATAGCTTTTGTGCATAATCATCCCAGCGGAGATCCGGAACCTTCACCGTCAGATATTCAACAGACGAAGAGATTGTGCGAGGTTGGTCAGCTTCTGGGAATACCTGTGATAGATCACATTATTGTAGGCGATGGGAAATATGTTAGCATGAAGCACCTGGGGCTGATGGATTGACTAAAACATTTCCCGAGGGATTGATAAATATTCTATCGGATGGACTGGGGAAGATTCTATCGGATGGACTGAGTAAGATTCTTTCGGATGGACTGGGGAAGAATCCTCCTTATTGAGTGATGTTGATTCTTTCTGCCGGACCGAGTATTTTCACTTGACTATAATCTCAATTGATTGTTAAATAGAATAAGGGGTTATAATTTGAGAGGAAAAGTATGAGCGAAGTTATTCTGGTCGCCTCAGGTAAGGGAGGAACCGGCAAGACAATGTTTTCGGCGAATATGGGAGCGACTCTTGCCCAGGTTGGTTGCAGGGTTATGCTGCTTGACGTGGACATGGGTATGAGAAATCTGGACCTGTATCTTGGCATGGAAAACAGAGTTGTATATAACATCATGGATGTGGTTTCGGGAATCTGCAGAATCAACAAGGCGGCTATTAAAGTTGACGGATTCGAGACGCTTTATTTCATGGCGGCCGCCCCTAAAAAGGACGAGCGGGACATCACACCTCTTCATATGAAAGTGCTTTGCGATAAGCTGAAAGAGATATTTGATTTCATTATCATTGATTGTCCTGCCGGAATAGGGGAGATGCTCGATGCTTCGATTTCCTGTTCTGACAGAGCGGTAATCGTAACTGAACCCGAGTCTGCAGCAATCAGGGATTCAGATGTTACGGAACGCTACATAATAGATGGTGGTTTGAGCAAAACCTGTATTGTTGTAAATCGGCTGAATATGGAACTGATGCAGAAGGGTCTATTGCCTGACATTTCCAGCGTTTCAGAGATTTTTGAGGGGAATATCGTCGGTGTCATCCAGGAGGATGATAATATCCGGATTTCCACCAACAAAGGCATACCTATCGTGATGAAAAGTGGCACATATATAGAGAAGAACATCCAGGAAATAGTAAAGAGAATATTAAGGCAATAGTGCATATATATGAGCATAGACCCTGTCTGCAGAAGGCAGGGTTTTGTAATTTTTTGTCAACTCGCATTGACGGAATTGCTTTTGCATACTATAATGAATTGATATGCTTTTAACTTTTAATACTGACTTTTAGTTGAACATAGAGGTCCATTTTTGGGACCAGTTGCAATTTGAAAACAGAATAATGAAAGAGGAGGAATGATACTTGATGGTAAATATCATTATAACTGTAGTAGTTGGCCTGGCAACCCTTGTAATCGGGTTACTGGTTGGATACATATTACGTAAATCTATAGGCGAAAAAACTATCGGCAATGCGGAAATCAAAGCCAAGAACTTGATTCTTGATGCAGAAATGAATGCCGAAAACATTAGAAAAGGGATAATACTTGAGGCCAAAGAGGAGGCTCAGAGGCAGCGTAACGAAGTAGAAAAGGAAATTAGAGAGAGAAGAAACGAAATTTCAAAGTCAGAGAGAAGGCTCATTCAGAAAGAAGATTCAATCGATCGCAAAATTGAGAACATTGAGAAAAAAGAAGAAAGCATTACAAACAAAGAAAAGAAAATAGAAGCAAGACTTTCCGAGCAGGACAGAGTTTTGCAAAGACAGCTTGAGGAACTGGAGAAAATCTCCGGATATACTGTAGAGCAGGCCAGAGAGATTATCCTGCAGAAGGTGGAACAGGAAGCCAGAAATGAGGCGGCTGTTCTGTACAAGGAAATCGAGAACGAAGCCAAGGAAGAAGCTGAAAAGAAGGCTAAGGAAATCATTACCGGAGCTATTCAGAGATGTGCAGCTGACCATGTGGCAGAAAGCACTGTATCAGTTGTTCCGCTTCCAAATGATGAAATGAAGGGTCGTATTATCGGCCGTGAAGGCAGAAATATCAGAGCGATTGAAAACGCAACAGGAATCGATCTTATTATCGATGACACACCTGAAGCGGTTATTCTTTCAGGATTTGATCCTGTAAGAAGGGAAATTGCAAGACTGGCCCTGGAGAAGCTGATAGTTGATGGAAGAATTCATCCGGCCAGAATCGAAGAAATGGTTGAGAAGTCGGAGCGTGAAGTCAACGCAATAATAAAAGAAGAAGGTGAACAGGCAACCTTTGAAGTTGGAATTCATAACCTTCACCCTGAACTTGTTAAGCTTCTCGGAAGACTCAAATACAGAACTTCATACGGACAGAATGTGCTTAAGCATTCCGTTGAGGTTGCTCTTCTGGCAGGGCTCATGGCAGGGGAGCTGGGATTGGATGTTACTCTGGCAAAGAGAGCCGGTCTGCTTCACGATATAGGCAAGGCTCTTGACCACGACCGAGAAGGTACTCACGTTGACATCGGTATAGAAGTGCTGAAGAAGTACAAGGAATCCGAAGCTGTTATCAACGGCATGGCAGCTCATCACGGAGACTACGAGCCGAAGTCAATCGAGGCGGTTCTCATTGCAGCAGCAGATGCCCTGTCAGCAGCAAGGCCTGGTGCTCGTCGCGAGACATTGGAGTCCTACATCAAGCGTCTGCAGAAGCTTGAAGATATTGCAAATACAACAAGGGGCGTTGAAACATCATATGCTATTCAGGCAGGTCGAGAAATAAGAATAATAGCCAAACCTGATGAAATAGGAGATGATGCAATCGCTCTGCTGGCCAGAGATATTTCGAAGAAAATTGAATCAGAACTTGAATATCCCGGTCAGATAAAGGTTAATGTAGTACGTGAGACGCGTGCAATAGATTACGCGAAATAAGTTCTTAAAGGGGCAGCGTAAAGTTGCCCTTTTGCATTATATAAAATGATTTATTTGGATAACAGTGCAACAACTAAACAATATGACGAAGTGACGGAAGCCATGCTCAGATACATGAAGGAGGACTTTGGAAATCCTTCTGCTCTGTATCAGTTGGGCGTGGATGCGGAGAAGGCTCTAAGAAAAGCTCGGGCCCAGGTGCTGGGAGCGGCTTTTGGCGATGGTAAGGAGGGCTGGGATGTGGTTTTCACATCCGGAGGTACCGAGGCTGACAATATGGCAATTTTCGGGGCTGCAAAAGCTATGAAGCGCGCCGGCAACAGAATTGTAACCACAGCCGTGGAACACCCGGCGGTTCTTGAATGCTGCAAAAGGCTGGAGGCTGAAGGCTTTGAAATAATTCGTGTCGGTGTGGATGAAAAATGCAGACTGGATATGGATCAGCTTGAAAATTCAATAAACGGTGATACCATTCTGGTTTCCATGATGCATGTGAACAATGAAATCGGTACTGTTATGCCTGTTGATAAAGTCCGAGGAATCATGAAGAAAAAGGGGGCACCTGGGATTTTTCACTGCGATGCGGTTCAGAGCTATGGCAAGATGCCCCTTTCTAAAGGGGCAGATCTCATCTCGGTCAGCGGTCACAAGATTCACGGACCTAAGGGCTCCGGAGCACTGCTTATAAGCAAAGGCAAAACCCAGGCAGGAACAGGCATCAACCTGCCGGCATATATCGTTGGAGGCGGACAGGAAAAGGGCCGCAGATCCGGCACAGAAAACGTACCGGCAATAATAGGCCTGGGCCTGGCCGCCGAAATATCCCTTAAAATTATGACCGGCCGCAGTTCAGACGGCGGCGAACTGAGGTCAGGCAACTGCTCGAAGTATAATGACATAACAAGACTTGGAGAGCTAAGAGATAAAGTCTGCCGGGGTCTAGAGAACAATGTCGAGGATATTGTTATAAATACTCCAATGGATGAAAGCTGTCCCTGGATATTGAACATGAGCTTTAGGGGCTGCAGAGGTGAAGTGCTTTTGCATACTCTGGAGCAGGATGGAATATATGTTTCAACAGGTTCTGCCTGCTCATCAAACAAGAGGGGGCAGTCACACGTGCTTGAGGCTATGGGACTTAATACGAAACAGATCGATGGAACTCTGAGATTCAGTCTGGGGCGATTGAACACCGAAGAGGAGATTGATATCTGCATAGAAAAAGTATCGGAAGCGGTGAAGCGCTTTCGCAGACTTGGAAGTTTCAGATAAAAGTTTCAGATAAAAGTTTCAGAAAAAAGTTTCAGAAAAAAGTTTCAGATAAAAGACTCAAATAATATAAGAATAATACAATATAAGTATCAGATAAGGATAAAAAATGACCGAAGAAATCAGAGCGGAAGAAGCCAATGTTAACAGTCAGGAATTTATTTTCATAGTACGTTGCGGTGAAGTTGCGCTGAAGGGAATGAACAAACCATACTTTGAGCGCATGCTTTTGGACAGAATAAAAAAACTGCTGAAAAAGTTTGAGGGAGTAAGGGCATACAGGCATGAAGGCCTGATTTATGTCAGAGCCGATAAGTCCCCGGTGGGGCAGGAGTTGTCAAAGGATGAGCAGCTTGTCCGCAAGCAGGCTATCCTGAAGGAAATCGGAAAAGTCTTCGGAGTGGCATCGATCAGCCCTGCCATGGAATGCGCCAGCACCATGGAAGACATTGGACGGACGGCAGTGGATTATATTATGGAAGCCGTTCAGGAGAGGGGTATAAAAACTTTTAAGGTTGAATCCAAGCGTGCCGACAAGAATTTCCCTGTTAAATCTCCGGAGATAAGCCGCCAGATCGGAGCGGCTGTGCTGAAGGGATGCAAGGTTCTGAAGGTGGATGTGCACAACCCTGATGTGAGGCTATTCGTTGACGTCAGACATGACAAATCATATATTTATCAAGACAAAATTCCGGGATTCGGAGGCTTGCCTCTGGGCACGAACGGCAAAGGGATGAGCCTTCTGTCCGGCGGAATAGATTCTCCTGTTTCAACCTGGATGATGGCGAAGAGGGGAATGATGATCGAAGCGGTTCATTTTCATTCCTTCCCGTATACCAGTCATAGAGCTCAGGAAAAGGTGGAGCAGCTGGCGTCCATAGTCGCAACATACTGCGGACGGTTCAAAATGCACCTTATAAATCTGCTGCCGATTCAGGAGCAGATTGTTCAGAACTGTCCTGAAGAGGAAACTACAATTCTGGTGAGACGATTTATGATGCGTATTGCGGAGGATCTCGCAAAAGCAAACGGATGCAATATGCTAATAACAGGAGAAAACCTGGGTCAGGTCGCCAGTCAGACAGCCGAGTCTCTGGTTGTAACGGATGCCAGCGTCAGTATGCCGGTAATGAGACCACTTATAGTAATGGATAAAACCGACATTATGGATCTGGCACAGGAGATAGGAACATATCAGAAATCCATTGAGCCTTTTGAGGATTGCTGCACGGTATTTCTGCCGAAACATCCGTCAACTAAACCTAAGCTTGATAGTATACTCTATTCAGAAAGCAAGCTTGATTGCCAGGGTTTAATTAAAAAAGCGATAGAGTCCGAGGAAATTTTAGATATCATACCG
>JAQVOT010000046.1 GCA_028702415.1 Eubacteriales bacterium | reverse complement strand
TACGGATTTTCTTGTAAAATCCGATGTCAAAATGATAGTAATAGCATGTAACACAGTAAGCGCAACATGTATGGATGACTTAAAAACCAGATTCCCGAGCATACCGATAATAGGTATTATTGAACCCGCTGCCAAGAAAGTCGCGGAAACTTGTAATCCCGGAAGCAATGTTGGGATTATTGGAACCAAGGTTACAATCGCTGCACATGCATATAAAGATAAAATCAGCAAATACAACAGCTCCCTGAATATCCATGAAAATGCCTGTCCTGCTCTTGTCCCGCTAATTGAAGAGGGTATAACGGATAATGAAATCATGGATCTTACAATCAGATATTACATGGACAGTTTCGTGGGTGATAACAATCTGGATTCTATTATCCTCGGTTGTACCCATTACCCGCTGATAAAGAAAAGTCTGGCGAAAATATATCCTAACCTGAACATCATCAATCCATCAAGTATTGTAGTCAGCAGAATTCACCATGTTCTGGATGATAATGATATGCTGGCAGATGGATCTGACTTTACAAATGTTTTTTATGCCAGTGACCTTAGCGAAAACTTCCTGAATATGATTGACCATATTTTTGCTGATGAAGATGAAGACAAGAAAGTTAAATTCCTGAATTTTGATTTGGAAAGTGAAGATAAAAAATGAACTACAAAGAATTGCTAGAGTATATGGGTATAGAAAGCCCCCAGGAATTTACTTATTTTGAAATGATTGCGGATATTATCGAGAGTGAAGAGGATATTGCACTGGAAGCGATCTATCAGGTCTTCAGAGATGCTGATAAAAGTGTGATTTCTCAGCTTCTGGATGATTATTTTGAAGAGATAACAAACGCTCTCCCCGATGACTCCAATTCGATTTTTTCTCTGCTCGATCAGATAAAAATGTTTCTTATGGGTCTTATAGATAGTGCTGAAACCGACAGCGATTACAGGCGTTTTGCGGATGAATTTGACAGATTCAGAAACTGGTACACTTATGATTCACAGGTTGAAATACTTCAGTATGATGAGTCGGATAATTATTCGGACCTACAAAGTCTTCGTGATGCTATCACAACTTCCCGCATTGATAAGCTAAGCGGAAAAATCCACAGATATGATTTTAACAAGGCTCTTGATTATGAAATCAGCAGTTATGCAATATCATTAAACAGCCTTTTGGCCGCAGAGGATTATGGGGAATGAATTCGGAAATCTTTGATACATTCGGAAATAAATTTGAAAGATTCAGCTTCCCCTGCAATATTTCACGGGTAACAGCCGGACGAGGTGGAGAAGCTCTTCTGATCAAGGGAACAGAAAAATATGCTCTGCTTGATTGTGGCATGGCATACTGCGGCAGAGAGACTGCAGATAATATTTTCAGTATAACTGACAGACTCGATTATATTCTTCTCAGCCACTCTCATTATGATCATATTGGCGGTTTGCCCTATATAATTGACAGATTCCCTGAAGCAGTGGTATGCGGAAGTAAAAAATGCGCTTCCATTATTGAAAAACCAACTGCCAGGAAGCTCATGGCTGAACTGGGAAAAGGCGCAAGGGATCTTTATGCTCCCGGAAGCGATGTCATGATAATAACAGAGGGACTCAATATTGATCTGGTTTTGCATGATGGAGATTTCATCAGCCTTGGAGAAGAGACAGTTACTGCCTTTGAAACAAAGGGACATACAGATTGTTCATTAAGCTATTTTCTGGAGCCTGTAAAACTGCTATTTACCAGTGAAAGTACCGGAATTCTTGAGGGTAAGGATTATATACATACTCCGGTATTGAAAAGCTTCTCCGATGCATTTGCATCTCTTGAAAAGTGTCGCGGGCTTGATGCGGAATATCTATGTCTTCCACATTTCGGTATGCTTCCAAAAGACTATGTAGATACTTTTTTTAATAAATTTGAAATTGAATGTTACAGCAAACTGAACTTCGTAAATGAGTTGCTTAAAGAAAACCTTTCTGAAGATGAGATGTTTGAAATATATACTGAGAACTACTGGACTCCTGCAAAATTAGAGGAGCAGCCGTATGAAGCATTTGCCATAAACTCCAGACATATTCTGAACGCACTGCTTCGTGAGTTAAGGGGAGGAAAATTGCATGAAAGGTGAAATGATGTTTGATGCAAAAAAAGTAAAAAATGATATTGTGAAATGGATAGAGGACTGGTTTGAGAATAATGGTAAGGGATGCAAGGCCGTTATCGGAATCTCAGGAGGCAAAGACAGCAGTGTGGTGGCGGCACTCTGTGTTGAAGCTTTGGGAAGAGAGAATGTGATAGGAGTACTCATGCCCAGAGGTGAACAGTTTGATATAGATGTTTCACATGCGCTCTGTGAACATCTCGGAATTGAGAGCACTGTAATGAATATAAAGCAGGCCTGCGATGGAATTGAGGAGGAGATGCTCCGTAAGTTTGGAGGTATTTCCCTTCAGACAAAAACCAATATTCCGCCGAGAATCCGCATGACAATGCTATATGCCGTTTGTCAGACAGTAGGTGGTAGAGTTGCAAATACCTGTAACTTATCGGAAGATTACGTTGGATACAATACAATTTTTGGTGATAATGCGGGAGATTTCAGTCCCCTTTCAATGCTCACTGTTCAGGAAGTAAAGGCTGTTGGAAGAGAACTGGGGCTTCCTTCCATGTTTGTTGATAAGGTCCCTGTTGATGGTCTCCAGGGGAAAACGGATGAAGATAATCTGGGATTCACATATGAAGTTCTTGACAGATATATTCGTACGGGAATATGTGAAAACCCTGAGGACAAAGCCAAAATCGACAGGAAACATCAGATGAACCTGTTCAAGTTAAAACCAATGCCGACATTTGAATATAAAGGAGAGATATATGAATAACGGAATTACAAAAGAAATGGTTCAAAGAATAAATGAACTTGCTGCAAAAAAGAAGTCAGGCGGTCTGACAGCAGATGAACTGAAAGAACAACAGGCACTCTACAAAGAGTATCTGGCGGCAATCAGAGGTCAGGTAAGAGCCAACCTGGAAAACGTGAGATATGTTGAGGATCTTACGGAAGAAGAACTTAAAGAAGAGCTTGCAAAAAGGACTAATTAGGTATAAAATGCAACTGTACTAAATGAGTATAGATTAAAAAGGAGATACATATATGAAAAACGTCTATTTGGACTATTCAGCAACAACACCCGTTAAGGAGCAGGTGGTTAATGAAATGATTCCATATTTCACAGAATACTTCGGGAATCCATCAAGTTTATATACACCCGGGCTTGAAGCCAAGGAGGGCCTCATAACAGCTAGAAACCGTGTAGCTGAACTTATTAACTCCCGTCCGGAAGAAATATATTTTACTTCTTGTGGAACTGAGTCTGACAACTGGGTGCTTGAAGCTGTTGCCGAAGCACTTGAGAATAAGGGAAATCACATTATCACTTCAAAAATTGAACATCATGCAATTCTTCACACATGCCAGCATCTGGAGAAGTTCGGCTTTGAAGTAACATATCTGGATGTTGACAGCGAAGGCTTTGTCAGACCTGAAGAACTTGAGTCAGCCATTAAAGATACGACAATCCTGGTGAGCATCATGATGGTAAATAATGAAATAGGCACTATTCAGCCTATAAAAGAACTTGCCAAAATTGCTCATAATCAGGGGATTCTTTTTCATACAGATGCCGTACAGGCCATAGGGAATATGCCGGTTGATGTAAAGGATCTTGATGTTGATTTTATGTCCATGTCAGCCCACAAAATTTATGGACCTAAGGGTGTCGGAGCTCTTTACAAGAGAAGAGGGATACAGATTCCAAGTTTTATTCATGGGGGAGCACAGGAAAAGAAAAAAAGAGCAGGAACAGAAAATACGGCCGGTATTGTAGGATTCGGAAAAGCTTCTGAACTGGCAAGAATGAACCTTCACTCTCACATGAATCACTCATCAAAAATCAGAAACATGATGTGGGAAAGAATAGAGAAAGAAATCCCCGATATTATACTGAACGGGCCAAAGGATTTTTCCAAAAGACACCCGGGAAATCTTAATATTGCAATCTCATATATTGAAGGCGAATCCGTACTTCTCATGCTTGATTTTAATGGTATCTGCGTCAGCACAGGTTCAGCCTGTTCATCAGAAACCCTCGGTACTTCACATGTTCTCAATGCGATTGGAGTTCCTGTAACCAAGGCAAATGGTGCAATTAGAATTACAGTGGGTGATAATACAACAGAAGAGGATGTGGATTATGTAGTGGATAATCTTAAGCAGGTAGTAGCAAAACTCAGAGAATTATCACCGGTAAACGGTGAGAAAGGATGGTAGTAACATGGCATTATACAATAATACTGTAATGGAACACTTCATGAATCCGAGAAACGTTGGAGAAATAGAAAATCCTGACGGCAAAGGCATTTACGGAAGCCCTGTTTGCGGAGACATGATGCAGATTACATTGAGCGTAGATGAAAACGAAATTATCACTGATGCTAAATTCAAGACTTTTGGTTGCGGGAGCGCTATTGCATCATCAAGCATGGCAACTGAACTCATCAAAGGAATGAGTGTTGAGAAGGCACTTGAATTATCAAATGATAAAATTGTTGAGGAACTTGGCGGCCTTCCTGCTGTTAAGATTCACTGTTCTGTGCTGGCTGAACACGCCATAAAAAACGCAATATATGATTACGCACAGACCCACGGTAGAAAATATGCAGGCCTTGAAGGCTATAATCCTGATGCTGAACATCACGATGATTGTGAAGGTAGTGAAGAAGGCGGCTGTCAGGGTTGCGGTAATGGAAAATAAATTAGACAGGAAAAAGGTAATACTGGGGCTTAGCGGCGGGGTAGACAGCGCTGCCGCTACTATATTATTGCAAAAACAGGGCTATGAAGTAATAGGCCTGTTTTATAATGTTTTGAGCAGCTTTTGCATCAATTGCCACAAGAAGATGGCTTCTAGCCGTAAAAAGGCCGAGAGGACAGCTGAACAGCTTGGAATAGACCTTATATACAGAGATGTGTCCGAAAAATTTGATAATATCGTTATTGATAATTTCTGCAGGGAATATATGACAGGGAGAACTCCTAACCCATGTATAATATGCAATCCAGAAATCAAGTTCAGCACTCTTATGGATGCTGCAGATGAACTGGGAGCTTATCACATAGCAACAGGACACTATGCAGGAACATATCATGATATAAAAACGGACAAATGGTATATAAGAATGGCTGAAAATAAGGCCAAGGATCAGTCATATATGCTGTACAGACTTACTCAGGAACAGATTTCAAGGCTGCTTCTTCCTCTTGAGGAATATCCGGATAAAGAAAAAACCAGACAGCTTGCGGTTTCCGCAGGCCTTGATAATGCCTTTGACAGCGATAGTCAGGAAATCTGCTTTATTGACAATGAAGATACATATCTTGAGTTCCTTAAGAGAAAGGGTTTTGCTCCTGAAGCAGGGTATTTTGTTGATTCAGGTGGAAATGTTCTGGGCAGACATAATGGAATCTGCGGTTATACAATAGGCCAAAGAAAAGGCCTTGGAATCACTCTTGGAAAGCCTGCTTTTGTAACAGCAATTGATGCTGAAAACAATTCGGTTGTTCTAGGGGAAAATGAGGATCTGTTTACAAGATCAGTCAAATCTACAGGAAATATATTATGTAAACATATTGACAGGGTCAAGGCAAAAATCCGCTACGCTGCCAAACCGTCTGATGCGATTCTTACATATAATCAGGACGGCTCAATACGGGCTGATTTTACGGAAGCACAACGAGCTGTTACCCCCGGGCAATCCATCGTATTCTATGATGGTGATCTGGTTGTAGGAGGCGGTTTCATTGACAGCATATAGCTGTATTGATGATAATAATGTGAATTAATTGATTAAAAGAAGGTTAATTATGAAAAAAGTAAAGTTTGCTGATACAGGAATTGAGTCTACGCCCATAGGTCTGGGTGTTTTAACCATTGGCAATACTCAGCTGGACCTTCCGCTTAATGAAGGCGCTGAAATTGTAAGATATGCATATGAGAAAGGCATCCGTCTGTTTGATACGGCTCAGTATTACATGACATATAAATATATTAGGGAAGCCTTTAAAGACATCGATATGTCTCCCGATAATCCCGAAAGGCCTATTATAGCAAGTAAATGCCTTGATAATTCCTATGAGGAGATGGAATATGCAATAAAAGAATGCCTTGATGCCCTGAACATTGAGCACATTGATATTTTTAAGCTCCACGAAGTTCGTCAGGATCCAGATTGGGATAACAGGGCCGGTGCATGGAAGTGCCTTTGCGATTACAAGAAAAAAGGCATTGTTAAGGCTATTGGAGTATCGACACATCATGTTGATGTGGTAGAACGAATGGCGGGAATACCTGAATGCGACATCGTCTTTCCTCTTATAAATTATGCCGGTCTTGGTATCAGAAGAGGCTCCAATCCTTCAACTGCCCAGGATATGGCAAAGGCAATTCAGATGTGCATTGATGCAGACAAATGCATATTCGGAATGAAGGCCTTCGGCGGCGGCAACCTTACAGGATCATACATAAAGGCTCTTAACTACGTGAAGAATCTTGTCCTTCATTCCATTATTGTTGGCTGTGGCAAGAAATCCGAAATAGATAATCTGGTTGCCTTCACGGAAGGGAAACTATCTGAGGATTATCAGCCTGATGTGCACTTCAAGAAGATCCACATCGATCAGGGAGATTGTGAAGGCTGCGGAAGATGTATAGAAAGATGTACCAGCAGGGCAATTCACATTATTCAGGCGGGAACTGCAGTTGTTGACCATGATAAATGTCTCACATGTGGTTACTGCGCACCGGTGTGTCCGGTAAGAGCAATAATCATGTGGTAGTGGCGGGGTTTTGAACCGAGAACTATAGAATATATTGCTTTATCCTATTATAAAGTCCGTTGTTATAAGGGAATTTTTGTGTTATGATTCTTGCGTGTAAATGACAATATTTTTAATTTTAAGGAGATAATTGTGATGAGTAAAACCGGCTTTTCTGCGGCAGATATTCTTCTGCCGGATGATGTAAATTATGAAACCTGGGCTGTAGTGGCATGTGATCAGTTCACATCACAGCCGGAGTATTGGGAAAGAGTAGAGAAAACTGTTGGTGATAAACCGTCTACATTTAGGATTATCCTTCCTGAAGCGCAGCTTTCAGATGGACATACTGAAGAACATATCAGAAAAATTAACGCAAATATGAAAGAATATCTTGCAAATGGAGTTTTAAAAGAATATCCTAATGCAATGATTTATCTGGAAAGAGTTCAGTCTGATGGCAAGGTACGTAAAGGTCTTATAGGTAAGATAGATTTAGAGGAGTATGATTACTTCGTTGGTTCAACCTCATTGGTGAGAGCAACTGAAGGTACTGTTCTTGACAGAATTCCGCCTCGTCAGGCTGTTAGAAGAGATGCTGCTATTGAACTTCCCCATGTGATGCTTCTTATTGATGACCTTAAAAATACCGTTATAGGTCCTCTTAAAGCCTGCAGTGACGTAATATATGATTTTGATCTGATGGAAGGCGGAGGTCACGCCAAAGCGTGGCTTGTTCCTGAAGAACTGCAGAAGAGCGCTTCAAAAGCTCTAGAAAAACTTGCGGATGAGCAGCCTCTGCTTTTTGCAGTAGGGGATGGAAACCATTCACTTGCTTCGGCAAAGGCCCTTTACGAAGAAGAAAAAACCCGATTCGGCCCCGGCAGTGAAAATACGCTTCCTTCCAGATATGCTCTGGTAGAAATCGTTAATCTTTACGATTCGGCACTTGAGTTCGAACCAATTCACAGAGTTCTTTTCCATGTTGATGCACCGGCTCTCATGGCAGCACTAAAGGCAGAATATCCCGGAACCTATGAAGGAAAGGGAGAAGGTCACGTTATTCGGTATGCCTACGATGGGGCTGAGGGTTATATTACTGTTCCGGAACCAAAGGCAGCTCTTGAGGTTGGTACACTTCAGAACTTCCTGGATAAATATATAGAGGCCAATGGTATAGGTATTGACTATGTTCACGGTGATGAAATCACAATTGAACTTGGCAAAAAGACGGGATGCATGGCCTTCCTTCTTCCAGCCATGGACAAGGGGGATTTGTTCAGGTCAGTAATTTATGATGGAGCACTTCCAAGAAAAACATTTTCCATGGGCCATGCCGAAGATAAGAGATATTATATTGAGGCCCGAAAAATCAAGTAGTTATCAATTGTAAGTTTATATTAATAAACAGGAGGATTATATGGATTTAAAAACACCACTGTACGAAAAGCATCTTGAATACGGGGGCAAAATGGTACCTTTCGGTGGCTACATTCTGCCTGTACAGTACAAGGATTCCGGAGTTATCAAGGAACATATGGCCGTTAGAACAGCTGCCGGTATGTTCGATGTCTCACATATGGGGGAAATCCTGTGTGAGGGTCCTGACGCACTCGCAAACCTTCAGATGATGCTGACAAATGATTTTACTAACATGGTAGATGAACAGGCA
>JAQVOT010000045.1:7563-8742 GCA_028702415.1 Eubacteriales bacterium | reverse complement strand
ATAGAATGGAATGAAGAGGAACTCACAGAACTTACTCCTCAACTTATATTTACTGATGGCCCTGCTGAAATAGCAGAGAATATAAGGATAACCGGAACGGTCCCGGTGGGAGATGATTTCAGACCTACTGAATTTTTCTACTGTAAAGACGGCATGAATCTGATAGATGATGACATGTCCCACGAACAATGTCTTGTAATAAGAGAACCGGAAGGATTGTATATTTTTTCAGGTTGCAGTCATAGAGGTGTCATCAACTCTATTAATGCAGGGAAAGCAATGTTTCCGGGAGAAAGGGTTGCCGTTCTGGTTGCCGGAATGCATCTCTACAGTTCAACTGATGAAGACAGGAAAAGAGTGGTTGAAGAAATCGTTGCAGAAAAAATGGATATGGTCATGCCGGTTCACTGTACAGGGATAAAGGCAATCTGCGATTTAAAAACAAAGCTTGAGGACAGGTGCTTTGTTGCAACTGCAGGAGACGAGTATCCGGTATAGGAGATTAAATGAACGCACTAAAAAGAGCTGTTTCATATCTTAACATTAAACCCAGAACAAAGTCCCAGGTAGAAGCATATCTGAGGGAGAAGAATTTTGAGGATAGTGAAATTTCTGAAGCTATAAAGGAACTGGAAGAATATCATTATCTTGATGATTTGGAATTCTCAAGACTGTATTTCGAACTCGGATTTGAAAAAGGTCACGGGATAAACCGAATTCGCCGTGAACTTGTTGAAAAGGGTGTCGACAGCAATACAATTGATGAGGCATTTGCCTTACTTGAAAACGTTCCCGATGCTTTTGAAATGGCTCTGAAAATAGCGAAGAGGACAGTGGAAACCTGTCAGATTCCTGAAGATTATCAGCAGAAGCAGAAACTAATGTCCAAAATTGTAAGGAAACTGACAGCAAGGGGATTTTCGGTTGAAGTAGCATATAAAGTCGCAAAGGAATTGATAAAGTGAAAGAACAGTTTGAGAGAACAAAAAGAATAATAGGTGAAGATGCCATAAAAAAATTAAACGACTCCAGAGTAATTGTTTTTGGCCTTGGAGGAGTTGGCAGTTATGTATGTGAAGGTCTGGCAAGAGCCGGAATAGGAAGCATGACCATTGTCGATAAAGACATTGTGGATATTACCAACATTAACAGACAGATTCCTGCCCTGCACAGTACTTT
>JAQVOT010000045.1:0-7553 GCA_028702415.1 Eubacteriales bacterium | reverse complement strand
CGAAAGGATCAGAGATATAAATCCTGACTGCATTATCGAAGAGAAGGAAATGTTTTATCTTCCGGATAATAGAGATGCTATCGATATGGCACAATACGATTATGTTGTTGATGCCCTCGATACAGTGACTGCAAAAATATGTATCATTGCAGAAGCTAAAGAGGCTGGTGTTCCTGTAATTTCATCAATGGGAACAGGGAACAAACTGGAGGGAGGGAAATTTATTATTACAGATATTGAGAAAACCAGAGTCTGTCCCCTGGCCAAAGTAATGAGAAAAGAGCTTAGGAACAGAGGGATTAAAGATGTGAAGGTAATATACTCCGAAGAAGAACCGAAAGGACAAGGCGGAAGTATCAGTTTCGTACCGTCCATTGCCGGGCTGATGATAGCCGGTGAAGTTGTAAAATGCCTTATCGGTTGATATAATAATACCTGTAATTATTTAAAGGAGATAGAAAAATAAAATGAATTACAGAACAGAATTGCTTAAGATGATAGACAAATTCAATGTTGAATCTGTTGAAGAATTCAAGGAAGCAGAAAACAAAATAGTGGCTGATTCCAAGTTCCGTCAGATAACAAAGAAAAAGGATTACAGTGGTCATATTAACCAACTCAGAAATGTGAAAAAAAAGTCTCAGAAGATCGATCCAAAATCCGTTAAGATTCCGGAGTCTGATAAAGAGGCAATTGAACTCAGAAAATCATTTGAAAAAAATCTTGTTATTTTCAGTGGTGTTTGTGACAGTTATATTCAGCTGCAGACAGCATTAAAAGAAAAAGCAGAAGGTTCTGAAATGAAATTCGGTTCATATAAGGAATTGAACGATAAAGTCAGATATGCCAGATCAAGTCTGAATAGCATCATGCATGAAATGGATATACTTTATTCTAATTTTGTTGAATTTATTGAAGGGGATAAGGAAGAAGACTTTGGTGGCATTGAATATAAAACATACGATTCGTTTCTGTAGATATAGTGAGAGAGGTAGGTATGAACAATAATCTGCTGGGAATTATTGTTGTTGCTGTTGCGATTGTAATCATTTTTATAATCGCAGTTATTGTTTTGAATAAAAGCATGCAAAGGCTTGAAAAAAACATCTGCCTTAATCAGAAATACAATGCTGATGTTCAGAACATGAGCATTGCCAACCAGAATGAGAGACTGTCAGAACTGAACAGACAACTGACTGATACGATGGCACAGGTTAGCCGAAGCCTGGGTGAAATGCAGAATCTCCATTCCGGTGTTGAAGATCTGAGAAGACTCATGACCAATGTTAAGACGAGAGGTGTTATGGGGGAACTCCAGCTGGGTGCGATTCTTGAAGAGATGCTGGCTCCCGGACAATATGACGAAAATGTTGCGGTAAAGGGAGGAAGCGAGCGAGTTGAATTTGCAGTTAAGTTTCCGGCAGAAGACGGGAGCTTTGTATATCTGCCAATCGATTCCAAGTTTCCGGGGGAGGCTTATCTGAATCTGCTGGATGCCTATGATACAGGGGACAGAGATATTATAAAAAGAGCCTCAGATGGTCTGAAGAATGCGATAATTAAAGCCGCCAGGGACATAAAGACAAAGTATGTTTATCCGCCGCTTACAACAGATTATGCGATCATGTTTTTGCCTTTTGAAGGTCTCTATGCAGAAGTTCTTCGTTTAAACATGGTTGAAATACTGCAGAGGGAATACAAAATAAATGTGGCAGGGCCCACCACAATGGCAGCCATGCTGAACAGTTTCCAGCTGGGATTCAAGTCTTTGGCTCTTCAACAGAGTTCAGGAGAAGTGTGGAATACCCTTGAAAAAGTAAAAACCGAATTTGGCAAATTTAATGATGCCCTGGTCAAAGTACAGAATAGGATTGATCAGGTGCAGAATGATCTTGAAACTCTAGTTGGGACAAGGACCAGAGGCATACAGAGGGTGCTGGATAAGGTTTCAGTAATTTCTGAGGAAAATGATGATAGTGATGAGGAGAAAATTCTGTGAGCATATTTGCAATAGCAGATCTGCACCTTTCAATGGCTCCGGGCACAGAGAAACCCATGGATGTGTTTGGAAACAGATGGTTTAACCACGTTGAGCGAATACGTGAGAACTGGTGCAGAATGGTAGATGAAAATGATACTGTTATTGTCGCGGGTGATATATCCTGGGGTCTTAAACTGGAAGAGGCCCGTTATGATCTGGACTGGGTGGACAAACTGCCAGGAAAGAAGGTGTTGCTTAAGGGAAACCATGATTTATGGTGGGCAGGAATAACCAGACTTAACAGTATGTATAATTCGATAAGATTTCTTCAGAACGATGCAATTGTTGCTGAGGGTGTGTGGCTTTGCGGAAGCAGGGGATGGATTACACCGGACGATGATGATTTCAAAGATGCTGATGAGAAGATATATAACCGGGAGCTAATCAGACTAAAAGCATCTCTGGATTCCGTTCCTTCAGGGGAAAAGATACTGGGATTTTTGCATTATCCTCCGGTCTCAAACCCAGGACATTATTCGGGGTTTATGCAGCTTTTTGAGGACTATAATGTTGGGAATGTTTATTATGGGCATATTCATGGCGAAGATGCATTCAAAAAGGCAATTCAGGGTGAATATAATGGCACAGAGTACAGAATCATTTCTGCTGATTACTTGAACTGTTGCCCTTTGAGAATAAAAGAGGGAAGATAAATGAGAGCTATAATAATTGTATTGGATAGTCTGGGCCTTGGAGAGTTGCCTGATGCAGCTTCATATGGAGATAAGGGAGCTGATACCCTTGGCCATATCGTAGATAATTACAGTCTGAAGATTCCAAACATGAGAAGCATTGGACTGGGCAACATTGAGAATGCAGCTGGGGGAAGGCTGGCCGTTGAAATGCCAACAGGAATATATGGGCGTTTTGCAGAAAAATCCACAGGCAAGGATACGATTACCGGGCACTGGGAGATTGCAGGTATAGAAACCAAGGTGCCATTCAAGACATATCATGATGGTTTCCCACAGGAACTTATGGATCAATTTGTCAGGGTTACAGGTAGAGGTTACATTGGAAACCTAGTCGCTTCAGGAACAGAGATTATTGAACAGCTGGGTGATGAGCATGAACGTACAGGTAAGGTAATAGTATATACATCTGCAGACAGTGTTTTTCAAGTGGCAGCAAATACAGACGTTGTTCCTCTGGAAGAACTGTATGATATATGTGCAAAAGCAAGAAAACTGCTTACCGGAAAATATTCATGTGGCAGAGTAATTGCCAGACCGTATATGATCGGCCCAGACGGAAAACGTACAAGAACTGCAGACAGGCGGGATTACGCAGTTTCCCCTCCTGAGAAGACAATGCTTGATCTGCTATCTGAAAGGGGACAGAAAGTGTACACTGTCGGAAAGATCAGTGACATATTTAATGGTAGCGGTGTTACGAAAGCGGTTCATATTGAAAGTAACGACGATGGCATAACAAAGACGATAGAAGCGATAAATATGGAGTTTGATGGTCTCATTTTCACAAATCTTGTAGATTTTGATTCAAAGTTCGGTCATCGAAGAGATATTACGGGATATGCACAGGCCCTTGAGGAATATGATGCCAGACTTCCCGAGATAATTGACGCTCTTAAGGGGGATGATGTTATTTTCATGTGTTCTGACCACGGAAACGATCCGAGGCATTCCGGCTATGACCATACAAGAGAATATATCTTCTGCATTGGAACAGGAAATATGCTAAAGGAGAATGTGGATCTAGGCACCAGAAATTCCTTTGCCGATATTGGAGCCACAATAACAGATTTCCTAACAGATGGCAGTGAAAAAACTGCAATAGGCGAGAGCTTCAAGTCAATTATTTTTAAGTAGCTGTTGTTCTTAAATATACGTTAAGAAAAGATTAGGTTTTATTAACAAATATCAATACTTATACCCCCGTAAAACGTTGAGAATTCAACGTTTTTTCTATATAATATATTTATGGTTGTCCGAAAAAAATTGGGGAATATTATGAAGAAAAAAATCACGAGTATTTTACTTTCAATAATTATGGTAGTAAGCTTCATCCCGCAGATTGCATTTGCTGCTGAAGGGGAGGCTTTATCAGGTGGCCTTATTACTGATTTTGCAGAAATGGAAACCACAGATTACTACTATGAAGGAAATCCGGAAGAAGAGGAATTAACTTTAAATCTCCCGGAAACGCTGGGTGTTTATCTCGATAACAGCACAGAGGTAACACAAATAAGTGTTTCATGGGAAGCAGTTGAGGATTTTGATGACACGGATTTCTATTTCTATTCCATGAAACCTGTATGGGGAAGTGAATATGTATTAAGCGATACTTTAAGCAGCATTCTGGATGTTCCATGGATAACTGTATATAAACAGGAACCGGAAAACAATGAGGTTGAACCGATTCTTACAGAAGAAGAGATCGAACCCGTTTACACGGAGGAAGAAGGACCAGTTGAACCGGACAGTGCGAGTTTGGAGGGTTTTGCAGAAAGCACTCTTGGAGCAGCCAGAGATGTTTTTCTTGATGAGACCTATGCCGCTGATCTGTCGAATACAACAGCAATATACAACTACCTAACACAAACCATGGGACTTAATACAGCCGCTGCATGCGGGGTTATGACAAACCTCAATGCAGAAAGTGCCATGAGTCCGACTAATCTTCAGAATACATATAACAGTTCGTTTGGTCTTTCGGATCAGGAATATACAGATCGAGTAAATGCAGGTAAGGGCGCTTATAAGACAAAGGCAGGTAAATCGAAAAATTATAAGACAGATTCAGCAGGCTATGGACTATGTCAGTGGACATCGTCCGGAAGAAAGACAAATATGTTAAGTTCGGCCATATCCGGAAAAAAATCCATTGGAGACATTAACATGCAGCTGGCATTTCTGAACTCGGAACTTCAGAACAGTTATTCCCAGGTATATACCACATTGAAGGGTGTTCCTAATACTGCTGCCGGTGCTTATATCGCCGCAGCCGAATTCTGCCTCAGTTTTGAAATCCCTGCAAACACAGTGGCTACAGCGGCATCAAGAGGTAAGACATGTCTTTCGGGATACTGGCAAACATACAGTGGGTCTAATGCCAACGTTAAAGGAACTTCTTTTGTATCTTTATGCGGTTATTCCTTTCCTAATGCTGTAAAAAAAGGTAGCGGAATGAATGTCAGGGGTTACGCAGTATCAAATTACAACATAGTTTCTGTAACCGGAAAGATAGTAAACAGCAGTGGGAAGGACGTATATTCAAAAACAATGCGCCCGAACACCTCTGCGTACAAGCTCAGCAATATTGACGAATACATGAAATTCAGCAAGCTGAGCAATGGATCGTATACCTATGTTATTTCAGCTACGGATTCCTTTGGAGGAACAGCAAGCGCATCCCACACTTTTAAGGTAAGCTCAAGCGGATCAACAACAAAGGCTTATGGTTTTGCAACAAGCGGCACATCAACTGCAACACCGGAAGCGGCTGTACCGGCAACAACACCGGAAGGGAATTCGGAAGTAACTGCTCCAACTAAAACACCGACTGCCAAGCCGGCAACTGTGATTAAGAAAACATATTCCGGTGCGTTACCGAAACTTCCAAAAAGAGGTTATTTCAAAAGGGGAGATAAAGGAAGTCAGGTAAAAAATCTTCAGGTTATGCTAAAGTGGTCTGGAATTTCAATTACCACAGGAGGCAAGTATGGACCTGCGACTTTCAAAGCAGTAAAGAAACTCCAGAAAAAACTCGGACTTAAACAGGATGGTCTGTTCGGCAAAAAAACTCTGGAAAAGGTCAAAAAACTAAAGAGATAGCTCATATATACTCTTAAAAATGATAAGGCCCATGGATTTACAAGATGCTTCCATAGGCCTTATCAATTTTTTTATTAAAAACAAATTTATTTCAGATTTTCGGGATTTAGCCCTTCAAGTTCAGGTAAAACAAAGATACCTTCTTTTCTGATAAGGACGTCATCAAACCATATTTCGCCGCCACCATATTCCGGTCTTTGAATCATTACAAGATCCCAGTGATTGGCACTCTTGTTTCCGTTAGGGGCATCTTCGTAACACATTCCCGGTGTAAGGTGAAATGAGCCGGCAATTTTTTCATCGAAAAGCGTATCCTTCATTGGGTGGAGAATGTAAGGATTTACTCCGATGGCAAATTCTCCAAAGTATCTGGCACCTTCATCAACATCAAGTAAATCATTTATCTTCTTGTTATCGTTTGATGTGGCTTTTATGATTTTGCCATCTTTAACTTCAAATACTATGTTCTCGTATGTGAACCCCTTTTCTTCAGAGGGTGTGTTGTATGAAATAATTCCGTTCATTGATTCCCTGACAGGGGCAGTATAAACTTCACCGTCCGGTACATTTCTTAGGCCGTCACACTTCACAGCTCCGATTCCCTTGATTGAGAATGTAAGGTCGGTGCCGGGGCCTTTAATCTGTACTTTGTCAGTTCTGTTCATCAGCTCAACAAGGGGGTTCATCGCTTCGCTCATTTTTCTGTAGTCCAGAGTGCATACATCGAAGTAGAAATTCTCAAATGCTTCGAGGCTTGAATTTGCCAGCTGTGCCATGGAATAATTCGGATATCTCAAAACTACCCATTTTGTTTTATTTACTCTGTAATCCAGAGTGGGGCGGGAGAGCTTGCTATACAGGTTAAGCTTGTCTGATGGAACATCTGAAAGTTCTGAAGTGTTATTGCCGGCTCTTATGGCAATGTAAGCCTGCATCCCCTTCATCTGAACAAGGTCACATTCATCCTTGAATTTTATTTGATCTTCGGTACACTCCAGGAGAATTTCTCTTGTTATTGCTGCATCCCTGATTTCACTGTAGGGGAAACCTCCTTTAGCATACACATTTTTTATTAGCTGTCGTGCTAGATTCTTACAGCATTCACCTTCGTAACTTATCAGCACTCTTTCTCCTGGCTGAATGTTGCAGGAATAATCGGTCAATAAATTTGCCAGTTCTTTAATTCTTGGGTCCATAATAATCCTCCATTCTATATTTCAATTGTTATTTTATCTGATAATTCCAGCAGGCCTGACAGAAAAATACTGGTTATATCTGCATTTTCCTTGGTTATTGTCACTTCCAGAGTACCTGCCGGTTGTCTGTATGATAAATTATACCTGCCGTCAGGTTTATCTAAAACCATGCTGTATGCCGTTGCTGTTGTGCCGGATGCACAGCTTCCCTCAAAATATGTGGTATCCACATTTCTAACATATACAACAGGGGTAAGCAGTTCTGTTCTTTCGTCAAAAAACATCACGCCAAAGGCTTCCAAACTACCGCATTTTTTGTAGACATAATTCTTTATTCTGTTAAACTTTTCAGCTGTAGCCTCAATATTCTTTAGAACGAGATGCGAAATACCATCCATGTCTATCATATAGCATGTGCCAAGTTCAGGATTCTCGTCGGTGAGTCCCAGTTCATCTGGGGTAAAAGGGATTACCTTTTCAGGTAGAGGCATCTGGATCCTAGCAAGCTTATCCTCAATGTTT
>JAQVOT010000044.1 GCA_028702415.1 Eubacteriales bacterium | reverse complement strand
AATAATATCATGAATAAAGTTGGTCATTTCTAATACGTCTGCCATATGTTTCTCCTCTTGCGTTGATTTTTTGCACCGATATATTATACTTCAGATCGCTGCTATTTAACATTATTTTTTATCATTACCGACCAAGTAACCCTTTGCTTTTTCAATGAGGCTTGATTCTCTCATGGCTAACACCATCGGAATTTCGATTGCTGTCAGGATAACAAGACCGATCATCGGGGCAACCGGGCTTCCTGTGGAGGCATTTACAGTCTCAAATATCAGCACAAACAGGGCTCCGGAAATCTGTCCCATAAGATAAATCAGGCCCAGAGATGTTCCCTCCTGAGCAGGATATGCAACCTCTGAAGCGTGCTGGAACAGTATCGGTCCTGCACCCATAATCGAGAATCCGGCTACTGCTGCAATAATCATGAGGGGAACGAAGCTTGCCACAAGGGCCAGCCCCAGATAGAGAGGAACCAGAAGTATCATTGCAATGAGAATGATCTTCTTCCTGACTCTGATATGGTCGGATATTATCGGAAGAACCACAGCTCCTATTACTCCGGCAACCACAAAAGCTGCCCCAACAAGGCCGGCCTGGTCAGATGTGATTCCTCGAGGAAGCAGTATGGATTCTATCAATGTTAGAATTGCGTTGAATGCTCCAAGGGAAATAAAAGTGATTGCCAGAGTCAGAACGAAGGGCTTGTTTTTCAAAAGAGAGCCGTATGCCTTGGCACTGAAATCCACATTTGCGTATGCGGGTCCCGGAGGCGGAACAGCCGGTTTCTCCCGAACAAAGATAATTACCAGCAGAGCCGCGATAACTCCGATTACAGCGAATACAAACAGCATGGATTGAACGCCTATGGCATCAACCAGTATCGGAGAAAGAACCATCGGAATTGCGAATCCCATATACTGGGCCATTGTCAACAGACCGTCAGCGGTTGCTCTTTCTTCAAAGGGGAACCAGTTGGCAGCAGCCTTGGTTGTTATGTTCAGAAGGAAGGGCTGTCCAACTGCAATCAGGAATTGTGACAAAATTACCAGCATGAAACTTCCTGCGAATATTGCCCTGGTCAGGCCGAACACTCCTGTTAGAATCGCTCCAATAATCAGGGATCTTCTGAATCCGAACCTGTCAATTACAAAGGATGAAGGAATGGCAAATACTATGAACATAAGCATGTAGCTTGTGGCAAGCAGATCAACGGATGAGGTGCTAACTCCGTAATGCTCCGCGATTACGCTTGCTATTGGTGAGAACGAAAGCCACATCATTTCAGTTGCCACTATTATGGGCATTGTGGTGATCAGAATTACCCAACGGTATTTTGATACGTTTTCGTGTTTCATTTTTTTACTCCTTTTTTCCGGCATGGCAAAGTCTTACTTGTGCATTAATTTAAAGTTCTGTTTATTGCTTTTGTAAAGTTTTTTGAATATATTAAACAATCTATCATATTCCTTTGCCGAATTCGGCTCCGGTATAAAATACCTCTCCAATTTCACCATATCCCGTATTTCTGCCAGAGATTCTATTTTTCCAAGGCCTATCCCGATAAGTGCAGCCGCACCGACGGCTCCTGTGTTCTGTGGCTGATGAACAACTTCGATCTTTTTATTCAGAACATTTGCCAGAATCTGGCAGGTCTGATCCTGTATGGCTCCTCCCCCTGCGAAACGAATGGATTCTGAAGGGCTGATGAGCTTGCTCATGGCCTCCATCTGCCACTTAAGGTGAAAACAGACCCCCTCTACAACCGCGTGATACAGGTCAGCAGAAGTTGTCTCAATACCCAGACCGAAGAACATCCCCCTGGCATTAGGATCCTCAAAGGGACATCTGTTGCCGTGAAGCCAAGGTGTGAAAATAACACCATTGGATCCCGGAGGAATATGTTCAACCTTTCTCATTATATATTCATAGGCGTTCATGTGCCTCGTTTCAATGTCAACGTTGTATTTAGTTTCGCTGAACAGCTCAATATCATCCATCATGATATGTTTCTTCGCCCATTCAAAACACTTGCCTGCTGTTTCAAGCTCCGCGAAACAGTTAAAGCTGTCCGGATCCACTCCCACACTTGAAGCGATCATAGACCCAATGCTGAGTTTTTGTCTGTCTATTACAGTTGTAACCCATCCGGAGGTTCCTATGTACACGTGGGTGTCCCCAACATTAACCGCACCTGCACCAACTCCTATCAGGGAGGCATCTCCGCCGCCGCTGAATACCGGCGTTCCCGCCGCCAGGCCCAGCTCCGCTGCAGCCTTCTCGGTAATATCTCCAACCTGGTCTGTGCTCAGGACGATCCGGGGCAGATGATCCATGTTCACATCCATCATTTTGCACAGTTCTTTGCTGAAGCACTGTTTCCCTTCACGAGAATCATAAAGAAGCGTAGCGAAGGCGCTGTCTCTGGACATTGCAAACTGCCCGCAAGCCTTTGCAGCAAGATAGTCCTTAACATCCAGCTACTTGTATACTCCTGCGAAAGTCTCCGGATTGTTATCCGCAACCCACCTGTATTTCCATACGGGATCCTTCACACTTCCTGAAACCGCTCCGCTTATCTGCAAGGATCTAAGAAGTTTCCTGGCGTTCATACCGGACACTTTCAGACCCCTCTGTATACCTTTTTCCATCTGCTTCACACCACGGTTATCCATATAACTCATGGCGTTCATCACAGGGTTACAGTTCTCATCCACTAGAACCACCGCCTGCATCTGTGCGCAGAAGGAAATCCCCTTGACATCTGATCCGGCTATCCCGCTTTTTTCGAGGATTGTGCGGGTGGTTTCACACATGGCATTCCACCACTGGAGAGGATCCTGCTCTACACCGCCGTTTTCCAGCACGTAAAGATCATCCTCCCCCATCTCCCCTGCAATCAGTTTTATTGACTTGTCCTTTGTGATGTCGAAAAGACAGGACTTAACTCCCGTAGTTCCCACATCATACGCTATCACATACATTTTTTTAGCTTATTCCTCTGCCTCGTTTTCATCCACATTTTTGTCTTTAAGTTTTGAATACTTCTTCAGGTAGAACTGGCGCATGAACATCGCTTCATATTTGCCAATGGGTTTGACACCAAGGCCCGCAAGGGCTGCACGGGCGTTCTTCTCTATGATCATGCTTATGGCAACCTGATCGGATGTGCTGGCCGCATTACACATTGCGCCCTTTCCTCTCACCCGGATCGGCTTGTTATTCCGGACTGCCTTTGCGATGGTTTCTTCCTCTTCCTTTTCTTCTGACAAAATGCTCCTGCTGGGCCCTATGATCTGGGCGAAGTCATCCAGGTATGCCGGAAGCTTCTCTCTGATTTCCATGTATTTCATTACCACTGAGCTGGTGTTCCAGAGATCTTCGAAGTGGTCCTCATCTCCGTCGTGTGGATCAACGCCAATGAACTTCAGGTAGTTGCCACAGGCCTCTTCCAGATTTCTGGCCAACTGCAAGGTCTCATCGTAATCCCTGCCATAGCAAACCGCACCATGGTTGCTCATGATTACTGCATTGCCAACAGAATCGTTGACCGCCTCTGCCACCTTGTCAGACACTTTAGAGGTGCTTGGCAATCCGTATTCTGCAACCAGAAGGAAGTCGCCTATGCCTTCGTAATCTCTATCCAGCTTAATTATGTGCTGTCCCATGGCGCTTACCGCGGAAGCATTGTGCTGATGGGTGTGAATGATGAATCCCACGTCTTCCTTAAGCTTGTATATTTCACTGTGGACTTTCTTCTCCGAAGAAGGTTTGATTTCGCCCTGGTATTCCAGGCTGTCAATGTCAAGTTCAATCACCTCATCTTCCGAAAGGGTTTCGTATTCCTTACCGCTGGCGCTTATAACAAAATGCTTATCATCCGTTCTGCAGGAAATGTTCCCCCATGTCCTGGCAATCAAGCCTGTTTCTGCCATTTCTTTCCCAGCTCTTATAACAAGTTCTTTTGCAACTGTTATTTCCATGTTTATTCTCCTATTTCTACACAATTTGCAAATACTTTATCGAATTTTTCTATTACTTCGTCAATCATTGCCTCTTCATATGCGGCACTTGTATAAAGTCTGTTGCCTGCCAGGGTAATGAATCCCTCTGCAGTGTATGCTGCGCCAATGTGTTCCATTTCCGTCTTGCGGAATGATGTGGCACTGAGGACTGATGGTATCTGCCAAGGTTTTGTCCAATCAATGGCAAAATGCATAGTACCCGTGGTGTCAACATGGCATACTGATCCCACATTGAATGCCACAAATGGCAGACCGTATTTATCTATAAGCCTGTTGACGCCTTCAATCAGCCTGTCCCCAAGTGCTCCGGCTCTTGGAATTGCATTCTGTTCTTCCAGCTGGCAAAGCATGTGATATCCCGCAACACAGCTTATAGGCGCCGCCGCCAGAGTGCCCCCAACCAGTGCCTTTGGATGTTTGGCTTCACCACTGATTCCTGCGGACAGATACTTCATGTACTCTGCCTTGCCGCCTATGCCGCCGGCTCCCGGATATCCTCCGGCTATAACCTTGCCGAAGATGGTCAGATCAGGCTCAATTCCGAAGAAACCCTGTGCTCCGCTCATTCCCATTCTGAATCCTGTAACCACTTCATCGCATATCAGAAGTGCACCGTACTTGTGAGCCAGTTCCAGACATCCCTTAGGGAAATGGTAGTCTACCGGGCGGGTTCCGCTTTCCGGACCAATAGCTTCAATAAATACTGCTGCGGTGCCTCCCTGGAGTTTGTATCTCTTGAGCTGTCTTTCCAGATCTTCCAGGCTGTTAGGGAAGAACTCATGAGTCATTGCCATTACGGACATTGGAACGCCCTTAGCCTGAGTCCACTTGGATCCCGGTATTCTGATTCCGTATGCCAGCTGGTCACTCCATCCGTGATAAGCTCCACCCATCTTGAGGATATGCTTGTGGCCTGTTGCCAGACGTGCAATTCTTATTGCTCCCATGCAGGACTCTGTTCCTGATGTAAGCATTCTGAACATCTGAACAGATGGAACGCTGTCACAGATTTTCTTTGCAAGTTTGTATTCATATTCATGAAACAGTCCTGTTGATGGTCCGCAGTTGTTGAGAAGGTCAATTACTTTCTCCCGAACTTCAGGCGGATTGGACCCTAATACAGTAGGTCCCCCTGCCTGGAGAAAATCGTAGTATTCGTTCCCGTCCACGTCCCATAACTTACATCCCTCAGCCTTATGGATTGCCAGAGGGAAAGGATGGTTAAATGCCAGGTTGTGCTGAACCGCACCCGGTATTATGGCACCGGCCATATCAACCATTTCTTTTGACTTCGCACACTTCTTATCGAAGTACTCATCCTCGTATTCGGCCAGTGCCGACCGACTGATTGAATAAACAGGTGCATTCTTCAACCGGTCAAGCTTCTTCGTGACCGCTTCCGCATCCAGATAATTTTCTCTCAATAAAGCATATTTTTTTTCCATTTCTATTTTTCTCCCTTCACTTCTTTCATTAATTGCCTAAATGAAGGCATTGAATTTACTATAGTTTCATATGCAACACAGTATGCGATGCGCACATAGCCCGGACATGCAAAAGAGCTTCCCGGCACGAGGAGAATATTGTGCTCCTTAGCTTTTGCGCAGAAAGCCTTGTCCTCTCCACCTCCCGGCACCTTCATCCACATGTAGAAGGCTCCTTGAGGATATATGCACTCATAACCCATGTCTGTAAGGCCTTCGTAAAGTGCCTTGCGGTTCTTATTGTAGGCCTCCACATTGGCAGGGCAGTCAACGCATCTGGCAACTACCAGCTGCATAAGGGTTGGTGCATTCACATATCCCAGAACACGGTTGGCAATATTGGCTGCCTGCACCGCGTTTTCGAAATCTGCCATCTCCGAAGGCAGAACCAGATATCCGATTCTTTCTCCCGGAAGAGACAGGCTCTTGCTCCAGGAATATGCCACCACAGTGTTGTTATAGTATTTTGTGACATATGGAACCTGCACTCCATCATATGCCAGTTCTCTGTACGGTTCATCGGAAATGATATAAATTTCCGTCCCAAATTCAGTCTGCTTCTCCTCGAGAATTTCCGCCAGCTTTCTTATGGTCTCTTGGCTATAGATCACCCCCGTAGGGTTGTTGGGCGAGTTGATAATTATTGCCCGTGTCTTTGGACCGATCATCTCACTCATGGTATGGAGATCAGGCTGGAATGGGATTCCGCTGTCAGACCCGCTACCGTCAACATTTGCCGGCACGGCCTTAAGGGTGGCCCCATGATTCTTGGCGTAGTTTCCGTACTCAACGAAATAGGGTGCAAAAGCAAGAACTTCCTCGCCGGGATCAAGCATTGTTTTCATTGCCACGTTTAACCCGCTGGCTGCACCAACCGTCATGATAATATTATGGGAATTAAACGCCGTACCATGGAGCTTATTCAGATGCTCCGCTACAGTCTGCCTAACATCCTCATATCCCGAATTGCTCTGATTGTATCCGTGTATTCTCAGGCTGTCTTCCTGTTCCACAATATCCATGATCGCCTTATTTACTTCAGGTGGTGCGGCAACATTTGGATTCCCCAGACTGAAATCATACACATTTTCTTTACCATATATGGCTGCAAGTCTGGCCCCTTCTTCAAACATCGCCCGGATTGCAGAATTTCCCTGCACATAGGGCATCATCGATTTAGCTGTCATTTTAACTCCTTTTTTTCAATGATATACAAAGTTATTATATCACAAGTATTGCCATCCTTTGTTCATTGATTGTCATCCCCTGTAATTAAACGAAAAAAACTGAAATAAGACTTTCCTCCCATTTCAGTTTGATCATTGTTAGTGAAAAAATCATTTTGTCTTGTTTATTTCCGCTCCTGCCCGCAGGCCTTCTTCGGAATGGGCATCGCTGGAGAAGATGAACCGGCCTCCCCGCTCCGCCAGATAGTTCTGAATGGCCACCGAAGGATATGGTTCTGTTCGATATTCCTTAATCACCGCTCCGTAATTGATTTCAAAGGGTTTCCCTGTTTCCAGCAGTGTGTCGGCAGCCTTCTGCCAGGCTGCGATATATCGCGGATTTCCTTCATCAAAGTATTTGCCCTGCCTCTGCCCTTCTCCGCCCCGGTTGAATTTACACACCAGATCAAAGTGTCCGATGACATCAGCATTGGTTTTGCGTACCACATCTGCAAGGAGGCGGTAGTAATCCTCGCAAAGGCTGTAAACGTCCCCTCCATACTCCCCTTCGATAGCCTGCTGAAGCATCAGCTCTGTATCATCAAAAGAAAGCTGTGACGGCAGGTAGTGGACGGAGCCAATCACGTAGTCCCATCTGTCCGTTGCCTCCTCCGAATAGTAATCCTGTTCGATACCGCAGAAAACTTCAATCTGGTCTCCGAACTCCATAGCCAGTGTACGAATCTCATCTTCGTAGCCATCGGTCTCCTCCAGGCTCATGCAGGCGCATTCGTCGAAGTTGGTATGGCTGTGACCAGCGAAGCCGATCGCACTCATGCCAAGGTCAAGGGCGGCGAAAATCATCTCTTCCGGAGTATTCTCGCCGTCGCAGTAACTGGTATGAACATGAAAATCACAAAGGCCCTTTATTTCTTCAAGCTTCATCTGTCTTATCCCTTTATCCGGTCATTTTTTCCTGCTTGACCTTGCGGTCAATCACGTGGCGGGATGCCAGCTCCGAGCGAATCTCCTCCAATGAGATTCCCGCTTCAACCATCAGCACCATCACGTGATAAGCCAGATCGGCAATCTCATAAACCGTCTCCGCCCTATCCTCCGCCTTGGCTGCTATGATGACTTCTGTGGATTCCTCTCCCACCTTCTTTAGTATTTTATCAAGCCCCTTCTCAAAAAGATAGCTGGTGTATGAATTCGCCTTTTTTTCGAGCTTTCTGCTGCGAATTAGTTCCATAAGGCCTTCATAGCTAAAGGGCTCCTCTTTCGCTTCACGAAGGGGGTCATCAAAACAAGACCAGGATCCCAAATGGCAGGCGGGGCCTTCAGGCTGTACCGCCACGAGCAGTGCGTCCCTGTCACAATCAGCCGTGATGGAAACAATATGCTGGTAATTGCCGCTGGTTTCTCCCTTCAGCCACAATTCCTGCCTGGATCGGCTCCAGAAACAAGTAAGCTTCTTTTCTATGGAAATTTCCAGACTCTTACGATTCATGTATGCCAGTGTCAGCACCTGCCCGGTATTGACATCCGTAATAATGGCCGGTATCAAACCCTTCTCATCAAATTTTATATCATTAATATCAATCATTTCATGTCCTCTCACTATACCTGTCGCACCGGTATGCCGGCCTCAGACATTGCCTTTTTCAACTCTCCAATCGCCACTTCACCGAAGTGGAATATGGATGCCGCCAGGCCTGCATCGACGTTCGGAATCTCACGGAACAGCTCTATGAAATCCTGAATGCCGCCGGCTCCACCGGAAGCAATCACAGGAACATCCACCGCATCACATACTTTTTTCAACAGTGGGATATCGAATCCCCCCTTGACGCCGTCGGTATCCATGGAATTCACCACAACTTCTCCGGCTCCATCGGCAACACATTTCTTGATCCAGTCAATGGCTTCCATTCCGGTATTCTCTCTGCCTCCTCTGGAAAACACCCTGTAGACTCCATCCACAAGGGCGATGTCTGCAGATAACACCACACACTGATCTCCGTACAACTTCACCGCCTTTCCGATGATTTCAGGATGCCTGATCGCTCCCGAGTTAACACTGACCTTGTCAGCACCGCACTTCAAGACTCTGTCGAAATCCTCCAGTG
>JAQVOT010000043.1 GCA_028702415.1 Eubacteriales bacterium | reverse complement strand
ATACCAGTTATCCAGATCTCTGTTAACATAACTTATGCTTGGATTTGAAATTCCTGCCGTTTTGGCGCAGGCCTCGAGCACTTTGTTCATGTCAAATGACATTTTGTCAAACCACAGGTCCATTAGTCGCTTTTCTTCCTCCGAAGGAAGTCTCCTGAATCCCAGCGCCTGGAACACCCTCTTGTAATCGCCTCCTCGCCCGGTGGTTTCGTCCATGTGGGTTTTCACCTCATCCATTGTTCTATATCCATCTTCAATCCAATTTCGGATTACGGTTCCAACATACCTCACGGTTTTCTTCCCTTTGCCGGCACAGTACTCAAATGCAAAACCAATAACTTCCGGATCGGTTCCAAGGTCGTCAACCCAGGATATGATTTCGCCCATTTCTGTTCCACTGATTACACGACCAACCGCTTTCTCAATTCGGGCAAACATGTCCTTATATTCTCTGTTTGCCATGTGGGTTCCAAGGTTGGTCTTTCCTTCTGCTTCCGAACCGGGTTCTCCTCTACTGTTTCCGTAAAGCATGTGTTTGAGCATTACAAATTCCACGTCATATTCAAGGCTGTTCTCAGGATTTATTCTCTTTTTCCTTATTACGCCCATCTTCTCCCAGTAGGACCAGGCTTTATAAACATCTTCTATGTTCATGGCCAGCTGTTTGGCGATATCTTCATTTACGAAATTCACGCCTAGCTCTGTGTACATAAGGGCAAATAGATATACTTTCACGTAATCCCCGTCTGCCGCTGCCAGATATTCATTTATGAACATATTTTCCACCTTGGTATCAAACAGAAAATAGTCATTTGTTTTTTCTTTGGTGAATTTCATCTTTTAAAATCCCTGGAAGTTTCCACTTCCCGCACTGTCTACAAACTTGGTTATCTTGTCAAGCCATGCAACCTTAACGGTTCCGGTAGGCCCTCTCCTCTGCTTGCCTATAATCACTTCACACTCTCCCGGGGCTTCGGTATCTTCGTTATAGTACTCGTCTCTGTACAAGAACAGAACGATGTCCGCATCCTGCTCGATTGAACCGGATTCTCTAAGGTCAGACAGCATAGGTCTGTGATCATTTCTCTGCTCCGGTCCTCTTGAAAGCTGCGAAAGAACAATAACCGGACAGTCCAGTTCCCTTGCCAGCAGTTTCAGATTTCTGGTTATTACCGAAACCTCCTGCACCCTGGAATCTGCTTTTCCCTCCGGGTTCATCAGTTGCAGGTAGTCTATTATAACAAGATCCAGATTGCCCTCGGCCTTCAGGCGCCTGCATTTGCTTTTCATTTCCATGATGTTTATTCCCGGCGTGTCATCGATAAAGATCTTAGCGCCGCTCAGGGTCTCCATGGCAGCAGTCAAATCGTCCCAGTCACGCCTTTCCAGGCGGCCTGTTTTTATCTTTTGCATCTCGATCTTCGATTCCATTGCCAGTAGCCTTTCGCTGATCTGGTTCTTGGCCATTTCCAGCGAGAATATCATTACGGTTTTGTCTCCCTTAATAGCAGCATTCTGTGCTAGTGATAAGGCAAATGCCGTTTTGCCCATTGCCGGTCTTGCCGCCAGAACAATCAGGTCCGAATTCTGCCAGCCGGAAGTCCTTTCATTCAGATCTTTAAAGCCTGTTGTTACCCCCGTTATTCCTCCCTGGCTCTGAGAGGCTCTATCGATGGCTTCTATATTGCTCATGAGGATATCTTTCAGCTGAGTATATGAGCCTCTCATTCCCGACTGAGAAATGTCGAAGATTCCGTTTTCTGCGTAATCCAAAAGCTGAGCTGCATCAGTGCTCTTGTCATATCCTTTTTTTACAATATCGTCAGCTTTTGCGATAAGTCTCCTTATTGTTGCCTTTTCGGCCACGATCTTGCCGTACTCCGCCGCATTTGCTGTTGTTGGTGTTGCAGTTGACAGGCTTGCCACGTATGCTCTGCCGCCCACCATGTTCAGACTTCCTCTTTTGTCCAGTTCATTGGAAACTGTCAGTGCATCAACCGGGGCATTCCTTCTTGCCAGCTCATAGATCACTGTGAAGATCTCCTTGTGATTCGGATCATAAAAATCTTCAGAACCTAGGATTTCAAGAACTTCATAAACTGCATCCTTAGAAAGCAGCGCTGCACCCAGTACGGATTTCTCCGCATCTAAATTGTGGGGAGGAATTCTCTCTTGCATTTTTATTCTCCTGTAACTTCAAGGTTTACCTTTGCTGACACTTCAGGGAACAGCTTGACTCTTACCTGATACTTTCCTGCCTGCTTTATAGGTCCCGGCATATCTATCTTTTTCTTGTCTACTTTGATGTTTTCCTGTTCTTCAAGAGCCTTTGCAACATCCATGGATGTAACTGAGCCGAACAACCTGCCACCTTCGCCACCTCTGGATTTCACAATTACTGTTACCTTCTCCAGTTCAGCTGCCTTCGCCTGTGCTGCTGCCTTTTCTTCGGCTTTTTTCTCCTGGACGAAAGCCTTCTGCTTCTCCAGATTCCTTACGTTGCCCTGAGTTGCTTCTCTGGCAAGACCCTTGGGGATAAGCATGTTTCTGGCATATCCGTCATTCACCTTTACAACGTCTCCGGCCTTGCCGGTTCCCTTAAGGTCCTTTGTGAGTATTACTATCATCTGATTTTAACCTCCTATTGTGTTGGTTTCGTGAGTCAGAGCGTCAGTTTTTTTGCTGTTCTGACTGTACATATTTAACAATCTGTCCCAGTATTTCATCCGGCGGAAGCTTGCTCTTGACACCTGCCGTGTTCATGTGCCCTCCGCCGCCGAAGTGTTCCATTACGTACTGCACGTTAATGTTACCCAGTGATCTGGCACTAACAACAGTCTCCCCCAGCTCATTTTTTCCTGCCACGAAGCTGGCTTCAACTCCTCTTATGGTCAGCAACTCGTCAGCAACTTGTGAATTAATAATCTGTGTGTTTATTGTTTCGCCCTCGCAGATAGAAGTGGCAACTCCACCATCATAAATTCTGGCATTGTTTATGCCCGCTGCTTTGGCCTTGAATTTATCCGCATTGTCCTGAAAGTATCTTCTCACTACCGACAGGTTAGCTCCAACCCGTTTCAGCCAGGATGCGGACTCGAATGTTCTGACCCCTGCCTTAACTGCGAATCTGTTTGTATCCAACATGATTCCCGCCAGTAGCGCATTGGCCTCAATCCTGGATACTGCTTTTTTATCAACCACATATTGGAGCATTTCTGTTACCAGTTCCGCTGCGGATGATGCGTAGGTTTCCATATATGATAGAGTCTGATTCGGAAGTACGTCCTCTGCCATTCTGTGGTGATCCACAACCACCAGCCTTTGAACCCGGTTTATAATTTCCTTTGATTCCACCAGCATTGGTCTGTGGCAATCGACAACAACAACAAGAGAATTGTCATCAATAAGAGTTAGAGCTCTTTCTTCGGAAATGATTTCGTATTCGTTTGATTCTTTCGCATCAGCAACAATATCTATAAGGGTTTCGTTATATTCTCTGAGGATGATATAGGCTTCCCTGCCGGCTTCCCTGGCCATTCTGTGAATTCCCAAGGATGCTCCGAAACAGTCCATATCAGGATTTTTGTGGCCCATGATAAAGACTTTCGTGGACTGGTTCATCAGGGTCATCAACGCATGGCCGATAATTCTGGATTTACCCTTATTTCCCTTCTCAACGCTCTGGGTGTTTCCCCCGTAATACTCGAAGGTTCTAACGTTCTTGACTACAACCTGATCCCCGCCTCTTCCCAGCGCCATGTCCAGGGCATCCTGCGCGTAGTCATCCGTTTCTGCCAGAGTCTTTCCGCTAATTCCGATTCCGATACTGAGTGTAACAGGAAAGTCAGTGTCTGTTTCAATTTCCTTAACCTTGTCCAGAATATCAAATCTGTTTTTTTTCATCACTTCGTAATTTTTGTGATTGACTACCAGCTCAAAACTGTATTCTCTGTACCTGACAACCATTGCTTCCAGATCTGTGGCCCAGTCCCTGATAAGCCTGTCGATTTTAGCTCCGATTTCAACTTCTCTCTGCTCGTTTGGTCCTGCGATCAGCTCATCATAGTTGTCAATGTTCACCAGAACCATATACACCTTCTCTTCATTGTACAGCTCCTTCAGCTTCTCATATGAAGAGATGTCGGTGAATGTCATGATCAGGGTTGCATTTTCCAGATTTATTTCTTCGGATTCTTCTGTCTCTGCCTTCAGAAAGCTGCATCCGATTCTGAATGTCCTATCGTTTCTCTTGATGTATAAGGGTTTGTCTGTCTGGGCGGCCTTAACCAGTTCAGGCATTTTAATTCCCGTAAGAGCAAAAATATCATAATCCACAATTCCGTCGTACTTGAATACATCCGCAATTTTCTTGTTGGCTCTTGTTACTTTGCCCTGGGCGTTCACCGTGCAGATCGGTACCGGTGAATAATAAGCCAGGAGTTTTTCGATCCTTCCAACGTACATTTCAAATCTCCCTGAACCATGCTGGTTCATTTCTAAAAATACCCGCAAATAGGCATATTATCGTAAACTACATTATACCTATAAGCGTCCTATATTGCAAAGTTTCTTTCATCTGTATGCAAAAGCAGAGCTCCTGAATATGTTTTTGCTTATAAAAAAGAACGCACATATTCGTGCGTTCTTAAAGCTCATTGCTTTTGCCGGATCAGTCAGCTGCATATGGCATCAGGGCAACTACTCTTGCTTTCTTGATAGCCTTAGTAACCTCTCTCTGGTGAATAGAACAAGTACCTGTAATTCTTCTTGGAAGTATCTTACCTCTTTCGGTTACATACTTCTTCAATGTATCTACGTCCTTGTAATCTATTTTCTTTGTCTTATCTGCGCAGAACAGGCAAACCTTTTTTCTTCTAAAGCCGCCGCCTCCACGTCTATTGTTATCATAAGCCATTGAAATGGTCTCCTTTCATTTAGAATGGGATGTCGTCATCCTGAAGTGATGTAAATCCGCCTCCGGGAATGTTCATGTCTTCACCGCCGGATGCTGGTGCATCAAAGCTTGACTGGCCTCCCTGCTGACCACCCTGTCCTCCCTGGCCTCCGCCAAGAAATTCAACTCTGCTTGCGATTACATCTGTTGTATAGACCTTGCGTCCATCTTTCTCGTAACTTCCCGTCTGAAGTCTTCCGGTAATGGCAACCTTTTTGCCTTTCGTCAGATACTTCTCACAGTTTTCAGCCTGCTTGCCGAACACAACAATACTTGGAAAGCTAGTGCGTTCATTTTCACCGTAGCCGTCATTAACTGCAATTGAAAATCTGCATATAGCGGTCTGGTTGGCACCGGTGGAATATCTCAGTTCCGGATCTCTTGTCAGGTTCCCAATTAACATTACGCTGTTCATTAATATTTTCCCCTTTTCTTATTTCTGATCCTTGTTATCGATCAGGTGTCTCATAACGTTGTCTGAAATCTTGAGTCTTCTGTCAAGTTCCCTTGGCAGAGTAGGCTGCGCCTTGAACTCTATTACAACGTAATATCCTTCAGTCTTCTTCTGAATCGGATATGCGAGCTTTCTCATTCCCCATACGTCTACCTTTCCGACTTCGCCTTCTGAAGCGATAATTTCCTTAACGGCTTCAATAGTGGCTTCTTTCTTCTCGTCTTCAAGTGTAGGATCGATGATGAACATTACCTCATAGTTTGTCATTTTTTCACCTCCCTGTGGACTAAATGGCGACGGCCTTCTGCCGGCAATTCCTGCCCGCTCCGTCGCAAGGATTTTGTCTCCGGGCCCCTTGCCCAAAGACAATGCGTGCAGATACACGCTCGTATATTATACAATAAACAAAGTGTTTTGCAAGTGTTATTTCAGCTTCTCCAGTTGCCTGTTGTGGTTCTCACTGATGATTTCATAGAAATATGCAACCTTTCTTGCCACCTTACTGTCCCAAGACGGATCGGCGGCGTAGGTTCTGTTGACGGAATCAATGGTGTTGCCTTTGTAGTAAGGGCCGCTGGAATCCAGATAGTTTTTGGCCAGTACCCTGCCCACGGTGTCCAGACAATCGTTGATGGATGAAAATCCGCTATATCCGTAACCGCATACGTTGTTAGGATGGAACTGCATGGTTCCGTAAGCGCTTTCATGAGAGGCTATGGCAAGCAAAAGCAAACAGTTCAGGTTGTAATTCTGTTCAAGTTCATAAAGCTTTTCTTCGGTCCCCACCAACTTGTATCTTGTTACCATCTTAAGATCTTCTACGGTTACCCCGCTTGGCTTGCTCATGTCCATAACCTGAACCTGATCATATGAATATGCCGGTATCTCTTCCTGCTGAAGCACATAATCCACGGTGTCCTTTCTCAGCTTGTCTGAGAGATCCTCCTTAGTATCCTCCTTTGCTTCCCCACCGGGCAGCTCAAGCCCGCCCATTATGGCTCTTCGGTTCTCATGGGTCATTATTACCTGCCATTCTCCATCTGCATTTTTCTCCATTGCCATGAAAATTTCACTGGAGTTTTTTCCCTCGGACTCGGCCGCTTCTGCCACCTGGTCTTTATAGATTTTCAGACAGCTTCCAGCAAGTTTATTCTTGTCTCCGATGCTCTCTGAATACAGGTTCTCCATGACATACCGGTATGAATTCTGCCTGTAAGCCTTCTGGACACCCGAAAAATCACCGGTGGTCAATCTGACCCTGGCTACTGCCACATCTCCCCTGATTCTGGTTTCTGAAATTTTGAATCTCAGATCCTTTGTGGTATCCTTCTGGATTTCCATCAAATCATTCTTATGGTCATACTCCCGGAAAATCTGCTGCTTTCCCGCTGCCAGATCTGCGAAATACTTCTCCGCCGTTTCTTCAGGAGTGTCTTCAACAAGGGCTGCTGTCCCTGTGGAAATCAGAAAGCTGAGAATAAAATATATTATTGTGTTGATTGCTCCGCTCATCTTCTATTATTATGCCTATCTCCGGGACTTACTTCCACAGTTTTTCCGGATACTCGCCCTTATCCTTCTTTGCCTGGAGCTGATCCATTACACTCTGTTTGTCCTCCTTGTATGTCACTCCGCACCACTTATCATGGCATGGGAGAACCTTAACCCTTGCCTTGCCTTCTTTGATCAGCTCATCAACTGTGCGGGGAAGCAGGAACTCCGATTTCATTGGATCTTTCGGCACTTCATTCTTGAGGAAGGCTTCTATGCGCATTTCTGTTTCATCAATAAAACTCCGGGTGAATCCCCAGAAATTCATTGACACCTGTGTTCCCTCGGGAATAGGTATCCAATTGTCGGCTGCTTCGTCATAATAGCAGATTCCACCCTCCCCTCTACGGATCTTGTATCTCTCTACTATATCACTAAGAAATCCCTCTGCATCAACTTCACACACTCCTCTTGTTACGTGACCGTTTTCAGTAATGGTGTTTTCGAGCATGTATCCTGCCATGCAAAACTCATAAACATCTGTGTCTTGTTTCCCATTGGCCAGATATTGAAATACGCTGACGAAGCCTTCCGGTCCGTAGTAATCATCCGCATTGATTACGAGGAAGGGCCCGTCAATGAGATTGCGGCAGGCATAAATCGCATGGGAAGTACCCCATGGTTTCTCTCTGCCCTCCGGAATTTCATACCCCTCCGGAATGTCTGCAATATCCTGATACGCATATTCGATTTCCATGTATCTGCCTGCCCGTTCATCCACGATCTCCCTGAAAATATCCCTGTGCTCTTCCCTGATCACGAAAACTGCTCTTTCGAATCCGGCCATCATTGCATCATAAAGAGAAAAATCAAGAATTATTTCTCCCGTGTCTGTTATTTTTTCTACCTGCTTCAGGCCTCCGTATCTTGAACCCATGCCTGCTGCCATTATTACTAAAGTTGGTTTTGTCATATTCTGTCCTCCCTTATGCCAGAGCATTATATCATGCTCCCCTCTTGTCCTGCTGTCATTTATTATATCCGCCATACTGCCGAAACAAATTCTTCTGCCTTTCAATCAGTTGATAGAATTTCTCCTTCTTCCTGGCCTCCACCTCCGAACCCTCCGCCGCCGGCATGCTCATAAATGCATGGTAGGAGTCCTGTTTACTTTTGGCATTCTCCCAGAGCTGCTCCTGGCTGAGATCCATTCCGACAATCACAAGACGTCCCTTGTTGATTATTTTCCGGTTGTCTTCATCATAAAGGATGCCGTCACCACAGGCAACAACAAGATCTTCCCTCTTCTCCTGAAGCGCCTTCAGTGCATCCAGCTCAGCATCGCGGTAGCTGTGCTCTCCATGCATCATGACCATGCGCCGGATGGACCAGTTCTCCTTCCCCTCAATCTCCCTGTCAAGATCATGCAAAACAAGTCCTTCTGCCTTTGCGATCCGCTGCGCTGTCTCTAATATTGGTGCCCCGAAAGGCCCTGTTACGTATATTATTTTTTTTCTCATAAAATCCTTATCCTCCGACTTATGAAAGCATTATAGCATACTGCAAAATCCAGGAGCAATGTGCTATAATAATCCCGAAGGGAGGTAGTATTATGATTTATAAAACAAAGGATGCGGCTGCTGAAGCGGCCATGAATGTTGCAAAGAAAATGGTTGCGGCTGCACTGACTGCACCGAAGGGATGCGGCGTTGACGACGTCGACTCTGTGATTCTTACAGGGGAGGACAAGGATGTGCTGGCGGACCATATGAGAGATATTGCCCATGAAACCGGTGAGGATTTTTATGCCAGAGATGCTGTGAACGTGGACAACAGCAACTGCGTTGTTCTGATCTGGGCCAAGGACGAACCCGCTCAGCTGACAAACTGCAGTATTTGCG
>JAQVOT010000042.1 GCA_028702415.1 Eubacteriales bacterium | reverse complement strand
TCTGTTTGAAATTCCGAAAATTTTATCTTCCTTCGGAATTTGTCTTCCGTTGCTCCTTGCTAAAATAAACTCTCCCACTTTCGTTTCTCCTTAGTTCTATAAAATCTATTTCTGTTTTATTACCGTGGCTTTAATATAATTGATGTTCTTTCCTCTGCCACTGAACTTGTCTTCATACTCTGTTGTAAAACAGGCAGAATCATATGTACAGTCAGCTCCATGAAGATTTCGTGTTAGCTCCACAATCTGCAGATTACTCTCGCAGAGTCTGAACTCCTCCACCGAAAACTCAAACAGAGGGTCGTTATCCGTCTTGAACTCGATGAAACCTCCGTCTCTGATTGCCCGGACATAATCCATCAGGCGAATGTGATGGGTAAGTCTTCTCTTGGCATGCCGCTTCTTTGGCCAGGGGTCACTGAAATTAAGATAAACCCCTGAAAGCTGATTCTCTCCAAAAAAATCCTTCATGCTTTCTACATAGCAGCACGCGAATTTCAGGTTGTTCAAGCTGGTCTTTTGGAGGAATACTGCCTCCTGCCGTGGCTCAAGGGACGCCTGTGGATTCACCGGGGTTAAACCAATCAGCTGCTCTCTGCCGGCAACATTCTCCGGCCAGGGTGCCTTGCCTGACACAGCCATTGCCTTTTCAGCAGCCCTCAGGATTACCGTTTCCTGCCCTTCAATTCCTATATAATTGCCGGAGGGATTATTCAGTGCCCTCTTTATTATGAACTGACCCTTGCCACTGCCGATTTCCACATATGTATCCCCGATTCCTTCACAAATTCCCTCACTTTTTTTCATTGGGGAATCTGTTCTTCCTAAATCCTTTACTAAGTATTCACTGCAGTATGCCAGTCTTTTATCCAGGCCTTTAGCTTTTCTCTGCCGCATTAAAGTAACACCCTCTGTAGAATTATCATTGCAAGGAACGCCGCAAACAATAATGAGGCGGCCAGATCACGGCTTCCCATTTTAATTTCATTCATCCTTGTCCTCTTAACGTTGCCCCCATAGCATCTGGCCTCCATTGCCATGGCCAAATCCTGGGCTATTCTAAAGGCACTGATGAAAAGTGGAACCAGAATAGGCACCAATGCCTTTGCGCGACGGATTATATTCCCGCTTTCGAAATCAGCACCCCGTGCCTGCTGAGCCTTGATAATCTTGTCCGTTTCCTCTAGAAGTGTAGGTATGAATCTTAGAGCAATTGTCATCATCATTGCAAGTTCGTGAGCCGGCAACCCTATCTTTCTGAATGGTGACAGCAGTGCTTCGATTCCATCGGTTAGGCCTATAGGTCTGGTAGTAAGAGTAAGAAGGGATGATCCAATTATAAGCAAAACCAGTCTGATCCCCATGAATGCGGCCGTCCTCAGACCTTCACGGGTAATTTGAAGAAATCCCAACTGCCAAAGCACCTCGCCTTTAATCATAAATATATTTATAATCAATGTGAAGGCTATTATCAGAATAACCGGCTTCAAACCTTTCCAGATAAACTTTCTTGGCACTCCGGAAATAATGATAACCGCTTCCAATGCTACAAACGCAACAATAAACCCTGTGAATTCACGCACCACGAATAATGCAACTATATAAAGCAGCGTTGCTATAATCTTGATTCTGGGATCAAGTTTATGTATCCAGGAGTTTCCCGGATAATATTGTCCTAAGGTAATGTCTCGTATCATGTTGTCATCTTCTTCGCTTCAGCAATCGCCGCCGCCGCCTCCTCTATAGTGAGGCAGATTTTGTTAATTTCCATGCCGGCTGCCCTTAGCCTTGATGTTATCTCGGTGGCTTCAGGTAATGCCAGCCCCATGTCCTTCAGCTCCTCTCCACGGGAAAAGACCTGTTTCGGTGTGCCCTTCATGGCAAGTCTTCCCTTATCCATTACCAGTACACTATCACATATTCTGGCAATGTCATTCATGTTGTGGGAAACAAGTATTACTGTTTTACCGCCTTTTTTGTAAATGCCCCTTATAAGATTCAGTATATCTTCGTGAGCCTTTGGATTAAGACCTGCCGTCGGCTCATCCAGAATAAGTATATCCGGATTCATTGCAATTACTCCTGCAATTGCGACGCGCCTCTTCTGTCCTCCCGAAAGCTCGAAAGGTGAAATGTTTTTTATGCTGTCATAATTCAGACCTACAGCCATAATTGAACTTCGAACTCTCTCGTCAATTTCTTCCTGAGGCAGCCCGAGATTTTGAGGTCCGAAAGCCACATCCTTGGCCACGGTTTCTTCGAAAAGCTGATACTCCGGATACTGGAATACAAGTCCCACTTTTTTTCTTACATCAATCATTGCTGTCTTAGAGTTTGTGATATCCAGGCCGTCAATCACAATGCTTCCCGATTTAGGCTTTAGAAGGCCGTTAAGATGCTGCAGCAGTGTGGATTTTCCTGAGCCTGTGTGCCCGATTATCCCCACAAATTCGCCGGTTTCTATTGTGAATGAGATGTCTTCAACTGCAACCTGCTGGTGTGGAAGGCCTTCACTGTATACATGTGTCAGTTTTTTTACTTCTATCACTTGATCAGTTCCTCCACAAGTCTGTCTGTTGTCAGTATGTCTTCGGGAAGATCGATTCCCTCTTCTCTTAGCTTATCCGCCAATGCCACAGGTGCAGGCACATCAAGGCTCAGATCCTTTAGCTCATCAGTTCTTCTGAAGATCTCAAGAGGACTTCCTTCCATCTTTATCTTTCCGTCATCCATTACCAGAACATAGTCAGCCTGAGCAGCTTCCTCCATGAAATGTGTAATTAGAATCGCAGTAATCCCTCTAGCGTTTAGTTTCCTGATTATATTCATTACCTCTGCTCTTCCCGCAGGGTCCAGCATGGCAGTAGGTTCATCAAATACAATGCAGTCAGGCTCCATTGCCACCGCTCCGGCAATTGCTATTCTCTGCTTCTGTCCTCCGGAAAGAAGGTGTGGTGCTTTCTTTCTGTAGTCAAACATCTCCACCCAACTTAAAGCGGCGTCAACCCTCTGCCTTATTTCAGCAGGATCAACGCCTGTGTTCTCCGGCCCGAAAGCAACATCATCCTCGACAATAGCCGACACGATCTGGTTGTCGGGATTCTGGAATACCATGGCAACCTTCTGTCTTACATCCCAAATCCTATCAATTTCTGATGTATCAATTCCGTCAACATATATTTTGCCGGCGGTGGGAATAAGAAGAGCATTCATGTTCTTGGCAAGAGTTGACTTGCCACTGCCGTTCTGACCAATAATTGCAGTGAAGCTTCCTTTTTCTATACTGAACGAAATGTTGTTCACCGCCCTCGTGGACATTTCCTGCCCGGCGTCGTCAGTTTTATGATATTCAAATGTCAGATTTTCCGCTTTAATAAATTCCATCTGCTGAGCTTTCTCTTGATTTTGTACCTTACTGGCCGTAGTATTCATCCATAAGTCTGGTCAGGGTGTTAACATTGATCTGACCCTCTGCTGTGGATTCTTCACAATATGCATATGAGATGCATGAACCGTATTTTCCACCGGCGACTCTTGTGGCAACCCCCGGCTGACCCATTGCAATAAGTATTACAGGATTCTGATTTCCGGATGTCAGCTGTCCTGCCGCCTCCAGCATCAGCTTTGCATCATCCGTACTTTTTGCGGTTCCGCAGATTTTCACGATATCCGCCCCCAAAGCTCTCATGTTTGATGCCAGTGATAAAATCTGTTCAAGGCTCGGCATTCTTGTAAAATCATGGTAAGAATGTATTACCTTGACACCGTACTTGTGGATTTCATTGACCTGATTCAGCACCTGTTCCGCATCAAATGAATTGTCATCATCCAGAAGCTCCATGTCCACAAAATCAATCAGCTTTGACTGGGCTGCCAGCGCCGCCAGATCATATGCGTGCTTTCTCTCCAGTTGTAGCACTCCACCCTGGTTAATCCCCTTGAGCTTCAGAATCAGCGGCATGCTTTCGGTTTTGTAGTCAATATCATCAAGTATTCTGATCATCCCCATATGTGCCGTTGTGTTCTCAACCTGTTCTTCAAGAGAAGGCATATCCGCGAAATAATAATCAGCTCTCCACTCAAGCATGTCACAGTGTGTTTCCATGGCTGTATTAACCTGAGACATTATCTCCTCATGACTTCTGCCGGTGATGGGAACTGCTATTTTAGGTCTGCCGATATCAAGTGTTATATTTTTAACCTTCATTTTCTTCATATGGTTCCATCCTTCTTCATAACCTGTGCTTTTATCAGTGCTGCCGCCACCATGCAAGCCAGCACAATTCCAATTGCAAACTGCCCGATATTCCAAGGTATACCGAGAACAGCTATTGCCCAGTTACCGTACATGAGCCCCTCTGCAATGAAGTAACCAAATACCATGAACAGTCCTCCAACTGCCATTGCCACTATTCTCGTAACCCATCTTGCCGCTTCACTCATATTATCATGTGTGAAAGCAGACAAAATAAGTGCCATTATTAATGCCATTCCACCGTTGATAAAAAATGACCAAGGTGCCCACATGGCAAATCCTCCCAGAATGTCTCCCAGCATTGTACCCACTGCAGCGGCCAGAGCTCCATTTCTGCGGCCGAGAATCATTACACCGATGAATATCACACCATCACAAAGGTTCAGATACCCTTGGGTGAATGGAATCGGAATTCTGATCAGAAAAATTGCCAACACAATAAGGGCCACAATAATGGCTGTCAGTACGAGCTTTGAAATTTTGGTTATAAAAGCTTTTGTCTCCATTGACACCACCTCTTTTCAAACCGTTTTGTTTAGTCTATAATATAATAAGAGAAGATTGTATGTAATTAAATAGACAATATTATTTATTTTTATAATAACAGTTAGGAGGCTTGTTATGAGAGCGATACTCCCCATATTTGATGAGTCAAGAAAAACGCCATATTATCTCCAGCTTTATCACTATCTGAAAGATGCAATACTGAAGGGTGAAATGTTGGAGGGTGAAAGACTTCCATCCCTTAGGAGCCTGGCAAAATCAACAGGTCTTTCCGTCACCACTATCGAACAGAGTTACAACCAGTTACTGGTGGAAGGCTACATCTCTGTTCGTCCGGGTTCAGGCTACTACGTGAGCAGAATAAATGCGGCACCTTCTCAAACCGTACCTGCTGTAAGCGATATTCTGGCAAAGGAAGTGTTAGTACTCGAAGAACCCCGGGATGAAGACTCCCCCGCTATGCTTTATGATCCTGAGTGTTTTGATTTCAACAAGTGGAAAAAGTGTATGAATAAAATACTTACTGATTATTCCCCCGCCCTTTTCTTTGAAGGAGAGCCTCAGGGAGAAATAGGCCTGCGAACAGAAATCGCCAGATATCTTTATACGTCCCGTGGTGTTTCCTGCACCCCGGAACAGATTATTATTGCAGCCGGAACCCAGCAGATTACAAATCATCTGGCAACACTTCTCCGACTAAAGGGTGTAGAAAATGTGGCCATCGAAAATCCTGGTTACATGCCTGTAAGAAATATCTTTCGGGACAGAGGCTTCGCCATTACTTCGGTTGATGTTGGCGCTGACGGGCTGAAACTCGAAAAGCTCCCCGCTAACATCAGAACAGCAGCATATGTAAGCCCCTCAAATCACGCTTTTACAGGAGCTTCTATGCCAATCGGAAGAAGAAATGAGCTTCTTCAGTGGGCGTCAGATAACAACAGCTACATAATTGAGGATGACTATGACAGTGAATTGCGTTATTTCAGCAAGCCTATTCCTGCTCTAAAAAGCCTCGACGGTTCAGACAGAGTGATCTATCTGGGCTCCTTCTCCAGCACTCTTTTCGCGGCAGTGAAAATAAGTTATATGGTTCTGCCTATTTCAATGGCAAGAGAATTCGGCCACATCGCCGGGGATTATTCTCAGACCTGTTCAAAACTGGAACAGCTCTCCCTGGCCATGTTCATGGAATCAGGTCATTACCAGACTCATATAAAGAAACTCCGTAAACTCTATTCCCAGAAACTGGCCAAACTAACCGAGGCCTTTGCCAGGTTTGGCAAAGGTTGTGTGGAAGTAACAAACACATCCTCCGGAATAAACGTGATTCTGAAGATTTACTCAAGAAAACCCGCCCGGCAATTAAAAAAGGATGCCGAATCTCTAGGCATCCCTTCAATGTTTATCGGTAATTATGACCCTTCAGGAAATACATCCCACTCTATTCACGCGGCTGTTCTGATTCTGTATTACAACCAGATCCCTCTTGAAAAAATCCCCGGTGTTGTTCAGGCTCTTGTGTCAGCATGGCGTGACTGAGTCTGCGCCCTCTACGTCTGCAAACAAAGATCAGAATCATTATGGATAAAAGACTTATCACGATGCCGGCTATGAGCCCAGGGGGCATAAATCTGAATTCAATCACATGTTTCCCTTTGTCCAAACCCGTTGTAATCCACACATCTCCGGTTAAATCGGAGATGTCTTTTTTTACTCCGTCAACTTTCATGCTCCAGCCTTCCTCGTATGGAATGGATGTAACAAGAACTCCGTCATAATCAGTCTTGATTTCTCCTCTGATGTAGGTATCGCCGGCATCAGTAACTTTCATGGGGTTTGCAGAAATTATTTTGTATGCCTTATTCCAGGCATCGTAATCCAAGGTGCAGACACGGCATGTTACTCTCCCTGCCTTACTGGATTCAAAATTGACTTTGACACCGAATTCTTCATTTGGCTTCAGCTCTCCTATCTTTATTATGGAACCGCAGTCGCTCTGCACGCTTATGTTATCGATCTGATTCTCTCGTTCAATTGTAATTTCCTCAGCATAACTTGCCTCAACGAACATATAGTATTTTTCTTTTTTTTCCGCCTTGAATTTAAGAGAAACTGCCCCAGGTTTAGTCTGATCGAGAATTATGCTTTCCAATATCCCTTCACTTCCATAATAGGAGTATGTGCCATTGTCCTGAATCTTTCCGTAACCTTTATCAATAAATACCTTATCAACCTGTCCATCTGTTGCTGCCCCCACGTAACTATCCAGATTGGCAAAAGGATTATCATCATCAGGATTCCATGTTCTGATTGCAGGCGTCAGCAGGTATCCTATTGAAAGAGGATATCTGCTCTCATACAGCCTCGTGTTACCTTTCCTTCTGATTAATTCGAAATCAGAATCCTCTACCTTGGAATCCTTCCCTATCAGATACCGTATGTTTGTAATGCAGTTTGTTACGGGACTTGTTTCGTTGTAATTAAATCTGTTACCCCCAGGGTTTCCTTCAAGCCCTATTTTCTCCATAAGCGCTGTATTGGAAGCGTTCAGTGTTGATGAAAACTGCCCCATACCTCTGTAGGGGTAAAATGCAGGGCAATTGTGAATAAGAGGCTCGTCTATCTCCATTCTGCCGAATGTTCCGTCTCCCCCTTGGGCTGTAGGCCCGCTAAGCCGGCCGGCCTCCTTTGCGATCTCTATTATGTCCGCTTTATTTTCGTTATATGTTTCCCTTGAAGAATTCCCTATAATACTAAGACCAGTACAGGTTGTAATACACATCTCCGCTGATACGGCGATCACAATGGCAATGGTGAACCACTTCTTGACCAGCTTGTTGTTCCTGTACAGAATCAGGATCGTACCGTACACCGCCATCAGTATAATACCGTAGTAGAAGAACACATTCATGTTATCCACAGTATTTTTCAATAGCTTCTGAGCCAGCAGATAATATGCGACTCCGGTCCCTGTAATTATTCCGAAAGTTCTGGCACTCAATCCTTCAATTCTGTTAAAGGCTCTGTAGCCCATGGAAACAAGCAGGAAGCACACAACAAAAGAAAATCTGTGGGGCAGCTGGTTAGGAAAGTGCATTCCATGCCAGATAAAGTCAAGCACATTCACATTTAAGCTGAAGTACATAAATAACAGAAACGCCCCGTTCAAGAGTTTTTCCTTCAGGGGTATTTCTCTGCTTATAAAATATATAACAAACATTATGGTAACCAGAAGTCCGCAGCACAGATTTGGAAGCCCTTCAATATATGTGAGGTGTGCATTTGGCAGCAGCTGGTTCAGAATATCCAACACATCATTGCTGATAGTCCAGTCTTCCGGCATCTCCGAAGTGAAATAGTAAGCGTTTTTCATGCTGATATATGTTGGCAGCAGCATCACCGCAGCCATGGTGATGGCAAGAAGTGAGCATCCCACAGCCTTAAGGGTAGTACCAAAGCATCCCCGAACGCCTCTACTCTGGCTTATTGTAAAGTACAGCACCGGATAATAAAACAGAATGAAAATGCATACCATTATTGCGATGTAGTAATTGCATAGAACTACAAGTGCCAGGCTCACGGTATAAAGTGCCATGCGCCCGTCATTGATCAGTTGATTTAATCCGAGCATAATAAGCGGAAGGAGCATCACAGCATCCAGCCACATTATGCACCAGTAATACCCTATTACATATGAACACAAGGCGTACATAGATGCAAAAGCAATAGTCTGCCAACCAATCTGCCTGTCCGATGTACCATCAGCCGGAAGGCTGACATTTTTCAGATACACAAACATGAAAGTGCTTGTAAGGCCTATTTTGATAAGCAGGATTATAGAAACGCCCTCCATTAGGAGGCTCTTCGGAAACAGAATCAGAATCAGGTTCAGTGGACTGGCACCATAATAGGAAAGTAGGCACCAGAAGTTGCTGCCGCCTCCGCTGTTCCAGGAATAAAAAAGACTCCCTCCCTCCTGCAGTTTGTACTGAAGCTCTCCCAGAAACGGCACATACTGATGATACATGTCGATTACAGCCAGCTGA